>NZ_JBJUSG010000063.1:0-7313 GCF_046044395.1 Candidatus Magnetominusculus dajiuhuensis
TATTCTGAGGCATAAGGACAGATTCCGGACAAGCCGGAATGACAAAAATAAGGGGAATGACAAAAATAAGGGAGGCAATTCCTAATGCGTTTGCCCTGTAGTCAAACTTCACCAGTGACAATGTTAAGCCAGTGACAATGTTAAGCCAGTGACAACCTCAGCAGTGATTATATTGACACAAAGCGGCAAAATATGCGCTGTCTGTGCACCTATGGGAAGTTGCGGTGGGGGGGGCTTATTCATAACTATTTATATTTACGAGATAATTTTTTGGCACAGCACTGGCGTGAATCTTGCAATAGTTAAAGTATATCATGGGAACTGACGATTATATAAGCAAGGAGGGAAATAATATGACAGTCAGCGCTGTGTATACTGAGCACTTCAATATTTACTGTAAAGAAGAGGGGTTGCTTATCCCTCAGGACAGATGTGTGAACTATCAGATGAAAAATGGGCAGGGTTGTTTTTGGTGCGGGTATTATTCGAGTGAACTGTTGAGATGACGATTTCAGTAATGTCATCCTCAAATAGGAAATCTCGCATGGCGGAGCACTCAGTCCTGTTTCAGTCTGAGGCTGCGCGTCCAACTGCCCGCTAAAAAAAATCCTCATATCCGTTTAATGTAGTTTTACAAGTAAAAACTCCTATGGTATAATGATGGCGATGAAGGGATTGGATATTATCAACGGCTCATACAGAAGTCCGCGGCCTGCAAGGACGTCAGGGTGGATTCCGTCTTTAAGGTTTTACAGGAGACTGCTTGACATTTTGTACAAGCTGGGGGTTGAGGCAAAGAAAAATGGTTTAGTAAACGATAATTTCCATGCCACTGCTTACGGTATTTTAAAGGCGCTTGAGGGTAGTGGGGTAGAGTTTGAGGTAAACGGGGTGGAGAATGTCAGCAGTGTTGACGGGCCTTGCGTATATATGCCGAATCACATGAGCGTACTGGAGACCTTTGTACTGCCCGGCTTTATATGTCCATACAAGGAGATGACCTTTGTCATAAAGGATAGTCTGTTGAAATATCCTGTGTTTAGGGACGTGATGGTTGCGATGGATTCTGTGGTTGTAAAAAGGGTAAACGCGCGGGACGACCTCAATGTAGTCCTTACTGAGGGTGCTAAGAAGCTGGCTGGTGGGAAGTCTATGATAATATTTCCTCAGAGTACGAGGACGCTGGATTTTTCGCCGAAAAATTATAACACGATGGGGATAAAGCTGGCCCTGCGGGCGGGGGTGCCGGTAGTGCCGGTAGCTGTTAAATCGGATGCGTGGCGTGCTGGCAGAATTTTGAAGGATTTCGGCAAGATAGATGCGTCAAAGAAGGTCTATATAACCTTTGGAAGGCCGATGAGGATAAAAAACAGGGGTGCTGAAGAGCATAAGGAATCCATAGAGTTTATATGCGGGTGGCTTGAAAAGTGGGGCGTGAATGTTGTGCGATAGGAAACATCGGCTCTAACCTGCCAACCGTACACAAAAATATCCGAAACAGTGGTTTTATTGGACAAGAGGGATTTAAACCTTTCTATCACTCAGACAGTCTCCCGGCAGTCTCATCCTTATCCGATATGCCTGGTACCATCACTGTCTCAACCATGTTTTTTTAGCCTGTTACTTTAACAGTCCCTCGATTTCTTTCTGTACTACTTCGTCAGTCCAATCTACGCTGCCAAAGAATTTTCTTATAATCTTTCCATCGCTGCTTATTAAATATGTTGTCGGCTGCGCTGAGACCTTGTATAGTTTCTTTGCGACGCGTTTGTCAGTGTCCAATAAGACGATAAAACTTAAGGGATTTTTTGCGATATATTTTTTCACCTTCGTCGTGGAACTGTCAAGGGATATTGCAACGACTTCAAACCCCTTTTGTTTATACTTGAGATATAACTTATTCATTGACGGCAGTTCCTCTACACAGGGCGGACACCATGTCGCCCAGAAATTTATTAAAACGGTCTTTCCCTTTAGCGTTGACAGGGAAAAATTCTTGCCGTCCAGTGTCTTTAGTGTGAAATCAGGGGCGGCCTTGCCTATGATTTCGTCGCTTTCCCAAGGTGCGGGCGGCACCGCGCCGACAGTTGTGGTAATTAATAAAATAAGTATGAGCGTCCAGTATTTAATCATTGTTTTGTCCCCCTATTTAAAAAATCGTTCACCTTTAATTATCCTTTCCTTTTGTATCACCAAGGTGTCTTTTATTATTTCACCGCCTAAATCAATGGGCATACAACCGCCCTGATTTGCCCATCTCTCCTCTTTAAGCAGGAATTTTGTCTTGCACTCCCGGCATATTATCTCTGTCCCTTCTACCATGTAACCCTTCTTATACTTGAAGCACGTAAAGCAGGCGTCAAAATGCGTGTGCAGATTTCCCTTGCCGTCCATTCTCACGAAGAAATTAATGTTTGTGCCGTTATATTTATACGTATAGAAATGCACATCGCCGTTGTTTACCTCTTTGAGCGGGATAGAGATAGTGCCGCCGTGGTCTTCCACCCGTTGATATTCTAATTGTCTCGTGCCGCACGCGCATATGGCAATTGAAAAGAGCAGGGGGGGGAAGATGTACATGAAGCGTTGGAAATCTGTGGGTCTTCTAATCCCTGCCGACATTATCAGCCCATATCCTTAGTCATTAAAATCCCCCGGTTCATGACAAAGTGCTTGTTGCACTGGCTGGCTATGTCGGTGTTGTGTGTTACGATTAGAAATGTTATACCGTTTTCGGCGTTCATTTTTCTAAAGAGCGCGAGCATCTCGGCCTCGGTCTCCTCGTCGAGGTCTCCGGTTGGCTCATCTGCGAGGATTATCTCCGGGTTATTGATAAACGCCCTCGCTATGGCCGCACGGCGCTGCTGCCCCCCGCTTAATTGCGATGGATATGCGCTTAGTTTGTCCTGCAATCCCACCATAAACAGCAGGTCTTTGGCGTCAATCCCCCTGTGTTTGTCCGCCGCCTTGTTAAACGCGGTTGGAAGGATTACGTTTTCCAGCACGGTCAACGTGGGGATTAGGCTTGAGAACTGGAAGATAAAATTAATCCTCCTGTTTCTGAACTCAGATAACTCATTGTCGGTGAGAGACCATAATTCTGTATCGCCATACTTAATTATGCCGGAGTCAGGTTTCGTCAGGCCGCCTATGATGCTCAATAATGTAGTCTTGCCGCTTCCCGAATGGCCAAAAATCATTATCGAGTCGCCCTTTTCGACGTTGAAACTAACGTTGTCAACGGCCTTTATTATGTCTCTGCCGACTTTATAGTTTTTGTGCAGGCCTTTAATCTCTAACATAGCACGTCTACTCCCCGCCCCTGATTGCGGCGTATGGCTCCATCCTCATTGATTTTACCGCCGGATAAAGGGCGGCAAGCGTGCCGGTAAGAAACGACAAAAACAGGCATATCAGCACTAACAATACCAGATTTATGGGCTGTGGCCACATGTAAGGGACGTTAAGGGCGGCCTTTATCGGCTCTCTGAACATGTAGAGGAACATCCCCCCTATGCCTATGCCGATTATCCCTCCAGCCAACGACAGCACCGCCGCCTCAGATATTATCAACCTGAATATGTCTGTCCTCTTTGCCCCAAGGGCGCGTAACAGCCCCAGTTCTCGCTGCCTCTCGTTTACTATCATAGAGAAGACCACGCTGATAAGCAAGATGGACATGATCCAGAGTATTACGCTGATAGATAGAATGCTGCGTAACAGCATAAAAAGCTGCTTTCTGACAGAGGCCGCCACATCCTCGGACACGATTGCCTTTACGCCGTCTATCTGGCTTTCTATAAAGATAGCCACCCTGCGCGGCGAAAACTCAGTGTCTGTCTGTACCAATATCGTGGATATTTCATTGTTTAGCTTATCGAACACATTCACTGTGCCATTGTCCGTAGTCTCGACCATTCCCCTAAACGATTCTATTGGCAGGTAAAGGGCATTGTCAATAAACGGCATACCGGTAGCCTCAAGCATTCCGACGACTGTTACCAACTCGCTGTATATCTGAAAGCTTGAGCCGGGTATGTATGCCGTCACAGAGCGCCCCATTATTGCCTCTTTCGGTGCGAGGGGTTTCTTTAAACTCTCAGCAAGCCACGGCGCAATCGTAAAATCATGCTCCGGTTCGAACCCGACAATGAACATATCTCCGGTATCGCAGCACTTATATCTGGACGTCTTGAGATACAACTGGCCGGCAACCTTTTTTACCCCTTGAATTTTCCTGATTTTCTCCTCAATGCCCCGGTCCATATAAAAAGTCGAAGGCTCACCCGCCAGAAGCGACGCCATTGCCTTAGACTCAGAATTTGCAGGGACGACCATCACATCCGCCCCAAGTCGTCTTGTGCCGCGCGTCAGGCTTGTCTCTACCGAATCCATCACAGTAGTCACTGAAAACAGCGTAGCGGCCACGACCATTACGGCGGCAGATATCGCCATGCTGCGAAAAAACTTCCTGCGAATGTTTTTATATGCTAAAGTTGACAGACTAAATGACATCGTAACACTACTTTAACATTTTAGGGCGGTTTAATGACAGCGTCAAATGAAAAAAAATATACCGGTGCAACACTCACGTGCCGTTACACCGGTATGCCTTACGTCTTTAATTCTGAAACAACGTTATTAGTGTTATTTCTTCTCTTTCGAAATATCCTTTATCTTCTCGTCATGCTTCATCGGCTGAGCGTCTTTCGGCATGATATGGTCGGCGCCTGCCGCGATACCCTTGCGGTCCCAATCTATCTGAACTGCGCAAAGATACGGCCTTCCGTCGTCTGTCTTCTTAGGTACTGCAAAGTTTAACGCATAGTGGCATAACTTACATGCACCGCGCATATCCACAACTCTTCTGTTGGCTGCGTTGACAACTACTAACGCACTGTCGTCCTGGTCGGGTACCTGTCTGGTTGACACGAGGGCATATTTGCCGTCAGGGGTGAAATCTACGTCGTGAGGATTGCCGCCTATCAACACCTTGTCTATTACCTTATTTGCCTTTGTATCAATAATAGTCACCGAGCCTGGGATAGAGCCGCCTTCCGTGTAGCCTACGCCGGCAGGTTTGCCGTCTTTCAACTCCGCGCCGTCGGACTGCCACATCTCGTCTGTACCCGGCCTGATTCTACCGCGGTGGATAAATGCCCCTACGTCTTTTATCTGTCCCGTCACTTTCTTTGTTTTAACGTCAACAACACTTACAAAGCCTCCGGGCATATCGGCGACATAGGCGTTTTTGCCGTCTTTAGAAAAAGCAATGGCGCAGATAGATTTGCTGACAGGGAAGCTATCAACAAGTTTTTTTGCCTTTGGGTCAAACACATAGACATTGCCGTCGTCCATATCTGAAACCCATATCGTGCCGTCGGGGGCGATTGCCGAGCCGCAGTGTTTTTTACCGATTTTCATCCATTCAGACTGTTTGCCGGTCTCAACATCGATCTCTTTCTCAAATCCATCAAGTGAAAACACATAGATGGTCTTCTTATCGGTTGAAAGCTGGAGCGTGTCCGATGGTTTGCCGTGAGAGTATCTGGCTAACTCTCCGGTTGCCAGGTCAAGAACCGCAATGTGTCCGCCATGTCCCTGGATATACGCTACACCCGAAAGCTTGGGTGCGTCCTCAGCGCTGGCCACGCCGACTGACAATATCGTAAGCACTATCAGAGCTAATACAAGGTACTTTTTCATCTTATCTCCTTTAATCCCTTTTGTTGTTGACTCTCTTTTGTTGTTATTAGACCCGGCTGCCGCCAAATTCGGCTGCTGCCGCGCGTGACTGTAATAAGATTCCAGTCGCTTCATCCTCCCGTTTGACAACTACACGCATGTGCAATACAATAAGACCTCTGCTACACCTCTTGTGCTATTACACCTCTGCACCACACCTGTCCTTAAGCCACGATGATTATCACCTCCCAATAAGTGTCAACTGCCGATTAAGCCGCAAATTGCTGAGCCTGGTAACAAAAATCACAACACACCTGCATTTAGATCGTCTTACAGCCTCGTCTAATTGGCGTCATTATAGCATAGACGGGTTAAAAAATCTACTGGCAATTTTGACAATCCACAAAAAAAATATAGTGACTATTGTCACGGCATAAAATTTTTTCGGTTGTGGCCTGAGGCCATAGAGAACTACGCTTCCTTTCATATATAATACAGAGGTGATGGATGACATGGCACTGATGAGGCGCTGTCTTGCGCTTGCCAGGCGCGGAGTTGGCGGCACCAGTCCCAATCCCATGGTTGGGGCGCTGTTATATAAGGATGGGCGGGTTATTGCCGGGGACTATCATCGAAAGGCGGGTGAGCCTCATGCCGAGGCGCTCGTATTAACAAAGGCAGGGGCGGCGGCGGCGGGTGCGACACTGTTCGTCTCGCTTGAGCCGTGCTGCCATACGGGCAAGCGTACGCCGCCGTGTACGGAGGCCATCATAGGGGCGAAGGTAAGACGTGTTGTTGCCGCCATGGAAGACCCTAACCCTGCCGTCTGTGGACGGGGTATTGAAAAGCTCAGGGATGCGGGTATTGAGACCCAGGTTGGTATCCTGCAGGATGAGGCGAGGAGGCTCAACGAGGCCTATATTAAATATATCACGACAGAAACCCCTTTTGTAATCCTGAAGGCCGCGATGACTTTAGACGGGAAGATGGCCGGCCCCGACGGGCAATCGAAGTGGATTACGTGCGAGAAGTCGCGGCGCTATGTGCACAGGATACGTGGCGGCGTGGACGCTGTACTAACCGCAATCGGCACGGTAAAGGCCGACAATCCGCGCCTCACCGCCCGTGGGCGGGGGCTGAGAAGTCCAATTCGCGTCTGCATAGACCCATCTCTTGAGACCCCGCTGGATTATGAGATATTGACAACCCCACCGCGCACTATCATTGTTACGAAAGAAACTGACACGCGGGCATATGGCAAGGGTGTTGAGTTCATCCACTATGACGGCCGCCTTGACTTAAAATGGCTGATGAGGCAGCTAGGGCAAAGACATAAAATCACATCGGTCATGATAGAGGGCGGGGCGTCGCTCACAGGACACGCCGTTGAGGACGGTATTGTTGACAAGGTGGTGTTTTTCATAGCGCCAAAGATAATAGGAGGGAAGGGTGTTTATTGCCCTGTCTCGTCGAAATCTTTCAGGAGTATTAGCAACCCCTTCGAGGTGTATGATATGAGGGCTCGGACTTTGGGCACCGATATCGTTATTGAAGGCTACTTGCGATGAGCGGGGGGAACATGCTTTCTATAATTATGCTCACTCCACGACATTTTTACCTGAGCTTTT
>NZ_JBJUSG010000063.1:7413-20232 GCF_046044395.1 Candidatus Magnetominusculus dajiuhuensis
GCACATAGGGAATTGCACATAGGGAATTGCACATAGGGAATTGCACATAGGGAATTGCACATAGGGAATAATGAGTTTACCCTTAAGTCCGTCATTCCGGCTTGTCCGGAATCTTATTTGGCTTGAGGATGTGCAGAGGCAGATTCCGGACAAGCCGGAATGACGACAAGGCAAGCAGGCACTTCCGGTTCGCCTCTGAGTCGGCACATGAGATTCCAGACAGGCCGGAATGACGGCAAGACAAGCCGGGTGGATACAATTTTTTATCGCGGAGTGAAGTTTTCTGCAACCTTGATTATTTTATCTTTTTTTTGTGTTGTTTTTGGTAGTATATACGGAGACTGTTATGAGCGATGACTATCAGAATACGGTTGATCAATACCTTCATAGGGCAAAGGTACTCTATGTTGAGGATGAGGCCGTTATCAGAGATAGTATTGCAAGATTCTTAAGGCGGCGTATCAAAGACCTTTTACTGGCCTCCAATGGGGAAGAGGGCCTTGAGATATACAAAAAAGAAAACCCTGACATCGTCGTGACCGACATAATGATGCCCATAATGGACGGTATTGAAATGTCGAGGGAGATAAAATCCATAAACGAAGATACCCCGATTATCATTACCTCCGCGTTTAACGACGAGGAATATTTTTTGAAATCAATAGAGATAGGCGTCGCAAAATATATCAAAAAACCGGTCAATAACAGCGACCTTCTTAATGTACTTGCCAAGGTGGCCAGGGCGGTGTCGCAGCAGAAAGAGATTGAGTCAAAAAACGAGTTTATCAAGACGATTCTCGACAACAATCCCACATTCATTATGATTACCGATATAGACGAGATATATTTTCTGAACGCTTCGTTTTTGCGCTTCCTTGGATTTGATACATTTGATGAGTTTATCGGAAAGGCCAATAGTATAAACCGTTTTATGGTGGTCAAGGAGGACAGTTTTTACAAGGGAAAATCGTTTAATGTGTGGATAAAAGAGGCCATTAACACCGAAAAAACAGATTGTATAGTCTTCATGGCCGGCAAAGACCAGTTAAAGAGCGAGGCAAGGGCATATATTATTCACGCAAACGCCATACCGGAGCTTCAGGAGCACAAGCGCTATCTCATCACCTTTACGGACATATCGCACATAGAGTGCGACATGAAGATGTTTCAGGATATGGCTGTAAAAGACGCCCTGACAGGCATTTTTAACAGAAAGAAATTCGGGGATGAACTGAGCAAGGAAATCGAAAGGTGTCTGAGATATAACAATTTCCTGTCACTCATTATTTTTGACATAGACCATTTTAAATCAGTAAATGATACGTATGGGCATCAGACCGGGGATTATGTGTTGCAGGAGATAACGAAGCTGGTATCTGAAAATGTCAGGAAATATGATATTTTTGCCCGTTACGGGGGTGAGGAGTTTGTGATTCTTACGCCGGAGACCAGCCTCTCCGGTGCGAAGGAGCTGGCTGAGAAACTCAGAGAGATAGTTCAGGACCACGAATTTGCTGATGTTGGAAAGGTAACCTGTAGTTTTGGCGTCTCAGAGTATGTCAAACATGAGGACCCCGCCGGTTTTATTAAAAAGGCGGACTATGCCCTTTATATCGCTAAGAACAAAGGCAGAAACAGGGTCAAGGCCGTAGAGAAGGAACATTCGTTCTTTTTTAATCTTCCCTATTAGGTACTATGAAGAAATGTCAAAGAAGAAGATATTAATCGTAGAAGACGAGATAATAATAGCCAAAGACATACAGAAGTGTGTGGAGGACCTCGGTTACGTGGTGACGGGGGCAGTGCCTACCGCGCGTGAAGCGTTTATGAAGATTGAGGAGCGGCGTCCCGACCTTGTCCTCATGGATATAATGCTGCAAGACGGAATTGACGGGGTCGAGGCAGCCTCTCAGGTACGCGCTAAGTATGATATACCTGTCATATATCTCACCGCCTACGCGGACGAAAAAATGATCGAGCGCGCGAAGATAACAGAACCATTCGGCTACTTGCTTAAACCGTTTGAGGACAGGGAACTGCACATAAACATTGAGATGGGGATGTACAAACACAAACTTGAAAAGTCTGTGCGCGAAAGCCAGCAGTGGCTGTCTACGACGATAAACAGCATTGGAGACGGCGTCATAGCGACTGATTTAACAGGCCGTGTCATTTTTATAAACGCGGCCGCAAAGGCTATGACCGGCTGGGAAGGCCAAATGGCCATAGGCAGGGCTGCCAATGATGTTTTTAACGTGACATTGGGAGAAAATGGCGAGAGGTTTAATCTGGGCAGAGTAAACCAAACCTCTGTTACGGAGCTTTCTAATCCTGTCCTGACCGGGTTGCACGGCAGGCAGTATCATATCAGAGGCTGTACGGCGGCAATCAGGGATGAGCTTGGCATATGTTATGGCATGGCCATAGCGTTTCATGACATCACAGAGAGGATACAGGCTGAGGAGGCGTTCAACTCCCAGCGAGAGAAATTCGTATCGGTGCTCATCCACGACTTAAAAACGCCCCTGCTTGCGATTAAGGGCTATACGAGAAGGTATTTAACGGGCAAGGCTCCAACAGAGGAGGCGAAAAATGAGGTCTTGCATATAATAGAAAGCGCCGCGGCCGATTTGCTTCAAATTATTGAAAAGACATCGAAATCGTTGAGGGAAAAGGCGTCCCTTGGGATGTCTAACCCTGTGGCGGTAGATTTCTCATCCATAATATCGTCTGTGGCTATGAATTGTCTGCCTATGATGGATGCCCGTGGGCTTAGTCTGAGCATTAATGGGGTGAACTCCGGGGATTATCAGACAGAAGAGCCACTAACGCTGACGGCAGACCCGTATCAGCTTAAGTCAATTGTCGAAAACCTCCTGAGCAATGCCGCCAAATACGCGAAGGCCTCAATAAAAGTGGAGGCGTCGGGCGACAGTTCCACTATCCTGTTTTCTGTATCTGACGACGGCCCTGGCATTGACCCTCAGTATCACAATCGGATATTCGATGTGTATTTTCAGGTACCGGGAAGCAAAAAGGGAACGGGGCTTGGCCTTTACAGCGTTAAGAAGGCTGTGGCAGACCACTACGGGGAGATAACGCTGCGCTCTGCCTCCGGTGCCGGCGCATGTTTTGAGATAAAACTGCCGCGCACGCCGAAATAGAGCCGGAATATAAATGTATCTTAAGATAATCTTAATAAGTTCGTGCATCGTTCAACTGGCCGCCGCCGCTTTGAGTTTCAGGCTGATAAGGATTACCGGTAGAAGCGGCGCATGGGTGTTTATTGCCGCCGGTGTTGCTGTAATGGCCCTCAGGCGGTTGATTTCACTTGTTGATTTGTTTTACAAAGACGTTGATGACATTTCTTATGTGCCGATGCCTCTGCCTGAGACAGTGGCCTTTTTGTCCTCACTATTAATACTCGTTGGGATTATGATGATTGCCCCGATATTTCGCGGCGTAAGGACAATTGAAAGGAGAAAGGCAAAAGAGACTACTCGTCGGCTTGACGACATAGTTGAGCTTCTTGACGACGCCATCGTCGCCGTTGACACTGAAGGAAGGATTACTCATTGGAACAATGGCGCAGAGTGTATCTATGGTTACTCAAAAGCCGAAATAGTATCCTCTTCCATATCAAACTTCTTTACGCCGGATAAGGCCAATGAGGCGCTGGAAATCCTGAACGAGATAAGCTCAGGTGCCCATATTAAAAATTATGAAACTGTCCACCTCAGAAAGGATGGCAGACAAATCAACATATCCCTTACCGTAACCCCGATAGCCGCTGCGACATCGGGAGCGATTGTTGGGGCGTCTTTTATCGTCAGGGATATAACCCAAAGAGTGAACCTGATTGAGTCACTAAGAAAGTCGCTTGATGACAAGACGGTTCTATTGCAGGAGATTCACCATAGGGTAAAAAACAACATGCAGATAATCTCAAGCCTTATTTACCTTCAGTCAGGACAAATAACCGACGAGAGATTTATAGAGATGTTTACCGAGATGCAGAACCGAATCAAGTCAATGGCGCTTATACATGAAAAACTCTATCAGACCAGAGATTTGTCCAGGATTGACTTCAGAGACTACATCCATACGCTTGTGGAAAACATCAGGGCTTCATACACGCGGTGGGACTATTATTTAACCGTAGACATAGACATAGCAGACATCATGTTAAATATTGAGACGGCTATCCCGTGCGGTTTAATAATAAACGAGCTTATATCAAACTCCCTGAAATATGCCTTTGTCAATGGGCAGACCAATGCCCTGGTCTCAATAAGTCTGCATTGCGCTGAGGACGGCCTCTGTGAGTTGTCTGTCAGTGACAACGGTTCTGGAATATCCTCCGATTTAGATATAAACAATACGAAGACCCTTGGGTTGAAACTTGTAAAGACACTTGTTGAGCATCAACTGGGCGGGTCATTGGAGTTGATAACCGAGATGGCTGTAGGGACGGAGTTTAAGATAAAATTTCGCGAACTAGTGTACAATCAAAGACTGTAATGATAGAAAGCGCCAGAATACAGATAGTCGAGGACGAGGCCTTAATAGCCCTTGGGTTGAAGGGTAAAATTGAGGGTTTTACTGGCTTTACAGTTACATCTATTGCCGCTACGGGCGAGGACGCAATCGCTGCCGCCGCGCGGGACGTGCCTGATTTGGTGCTCATGGATATAGTGCTTAGGGGCAATATGGACGGGATTGAGGCCGCCAGAGAGATAACAAACCGCTTTGGAATTCCAATCATATATCTGACCGCGTACTCTGACGACAAGATATTGGAAAAGGCAAAACTAACCGAGCCGTCGGGTTATTTATTGAAGCCATGTAACAGCAGGGAGTTGATGGTAACTATCAAAATGGCCATGTATAAGCACAAGATGGAGGAGTACCGCAGGAAGGCCGAAGAGGCTGAAAGACGAAGGCGGGATGAGAAACTCCTCATAGAGCAGGCAAAAATCTCCGCGATGGGCGAGATGCTCCGCGCTATTTCTCACAACTGGAGGCAGCCCCTAAACACCCTTGGACTTATTATCCAGGACATAGAGGACGCGCATAGATTTGGAGAGATCAACGGTAAGTACCTGGCCGAGTTCGTCAAAAACGCGATGACAGAGATAAATTCCATGTCCGAGACAGTGAGCGGCTATAGGAACCTGTTTAAGCCGGACAAGGAAAAGAGGCCGTTTAATGTCGTTGAGGTAACGGAGGAGGTCTGTACATTCCTTCAAGGCCAAATAAGGAGCCTGTCGGTTGATGTAAAAATTATTCACGCCGGCATAGACGCCATACATGTGACAGGATTTTTAAACGAATTTCGCCAGGTGATTTTAAATCTGATGTTTAACGCTATGGACGCCATTGTCGAAAGGAGAAAGGCGCTCGCTATAAGCGCGCGTGGCACGGCGCAGGTGGCAAATCATGTCGGTGTCATAACGATAGAGATAAACCGCCGCGACTCTATGGCCGTGCTCAGGATAGTTGACGACGGGGGCGGGGTGCCGGAGGCGCTTGCAAGCAGGATATTTGAGCCGTATTTTACTACCAGAGAACAGGGCAAAGGGATTGGAGTTGGCCTTTATGTGTCAAAGGTGCTTGTGGAGACTCAGATGGGCGGCAGGCTCTATTTTGAAAACGTGGAAAACGGCGCCGCGTTTTATGTTATGCTCCCTGAGACGCCGGACTAAAATCGCCATGCAGGGATAATTATAGGTAATAAAACACTTAGGAGGATAAATGGTAAGATTCTGTACATCGGTATTAATAATGGTATTGTTATTTGTTGCGCTGACCATGTCAGGTTGTAATCAGGCAAAAGATGACGCTATACACATAGGTGTGATAGCCGAGCTTACGGGCGACATACCGGCTGTCGGCGCGTCGTGTAAAAATGCCGCTGAGATGGCGGTAAAGGCGGTCAACGACACAGGGGGCATTGATATAGGTGGAAAAAAATACCCGTTAAAACTCCAGATAGAGGACTCAGCCGGACGGTCTGACCAGGCCGCCTCCGCGGCGCAAAAACTAATCACCCGCGATAAGGTCATCGCCATCGTAGGCCCGAATGCCAGTAGCGGGGCAATCCCCGCGTCAGAAATCGCCGAGACCTCAAAGGTTCCCCTTATTTCCCCGTGGTCAACAAATCCTAAGACCACGCTTGACCCCAGAACCGGTAAGCAGAAAACCTACGTATTTCGCGCCTGTTACATGGACTCATTTCAGGGCCGGGTGCTTGCGGCGTTTGCTATGGGCGAGCTGAAGGCCAAACGTGCGGCAGTCTTATATGACGTGGCCTCTGAGGTGCTGAAAGGGCAGGCGGAGGTTTTTAAGGCGACATTTGAGGGAAAGGGCGGCGCTGTTACGGGATTTGAGACCTATACAACTGGCAACAAGGATTTTACCGTGCAGATGACGAAGATAAAAAATGACAATCCTGATCTGATATTCCTTCCCACATACTATAGCGACGTACCCCTGCAGGTGCAGCAGGCACGCCGGTTTGGCATGAACGTGCCTATTTTGGGCAGTGACGCGTGGGGAAGCCATGACCTGCTTGGCCTTTGTGGGAAGGACTGTGAGGGGTCATATTTCAGCAGCCACTTCTCTGCGAATTCAACCGCGCCGGGTGTTAAGAAATTCGTAGATGATTATAGGGCACTCTATGGCAGTATCCCCGACGACGTGGCCGCCCTTACGTACGATTCCTTCGGCATCCTGTTTGAGGCGATGAGAAAATCAGGGAAGCCCGCCTCAGAAGACATAAAAAACGCGATTCAAAAGATAACCGGTTTTCAGGGCGTCACAGGCACGATAACATTCCACGAAGGCTCTGGCGACCCCGAAAAAAGCGTTGTCATCTTACAGATAAAAGACGGGGAGTTTAAGTGGTTTGCCGACATTAAACCCTAACGGTGCCCGGAATATAAAATTATAACGGAGTTGATAAAATAAGTTATTTCTGTTATGCTACACAGTAGATAAGAGGGAGATACAGGAAAATGATATTTGAACAGTCTATTGGGAAATTGAGTTGTAACGATTCTGTAAAGAAACATGTGTAGGTTGAACCGTGATCGAGAAAATACCTAACATCTATAATTCGTTTCAAGTTGATGCTCGGATTGTTGTAACAGCAGATGACACGTTGAATGCTTGTCAAAAATTACCGGATAATACTTTTTCTCTTATTGTTAGTTCACCACCGTACAATATTGGTAAGATTTATGAAAAAGAAACATCTTTACAAGAATACCTTCAATGGCAGGAAACAATTATTGCTCAATTAGTAAGAATTATGCAAAAAACAGGTAGTTTGTGTTGGCAAGTTGGAAATCATATAAATAATCGGGAGGTTTTCCCTTTAGATATTTATTTCTATCCAATATTTAAGAAAATGGGATTAAAACTTCGCAATAGAATTGTTTGGCATTTTGGTCATGGATTACATGCTTCATATAGATTTTCAGGACGTTATGAAACTCTATTGTGGTTTACTAAATCTGATGATTATATTTTTAACCTTGACGATGTGAGAGTTCCGTCTAAATATCCTGGAAAACGTTATTACAAAGGAGATAAAAGAGGGATGCCCAGTGGTAATCCATTAGGTAAAAATCCGTCTGATTTCTGGAATATTATTACAGAAGAATTTGAGTTAGGCATTATTGACATTCCCAATGTTAAATCTAATCATCCTGAGAAAACCTGTCATCCCTGTCAATTTCCTATAGAACTCATAGAAAGGTGTGTGCTTGCATTTACAAATGAACATGGTTGGATTATAGATCCTTTCTGTGGAGTAGGTTCTGCACTTATTGCTGCCGTGAAGCATAATCGTAAAGCAATGGGTATAGACAGAGATACAGAGTATTGCAAAATTGCGACACAACGATTAAATTCATATTATGGTGGGACACTTAAAATGCGCCCTATTGGCAAAGAAATTTATAAACCTACAGGAAAAGAACGTGTCTCACAAATCCCAATAGAATGGTCAGATTAGGAACTTTGATATGATAATTGCGGGGATGTTTTCATTTAACAAAGGAGAAGAAATTATTGAAGAAAAATATCCACATTTGTTAAGAGATATTAAATCGGTTATTTCATCTGTTAATGCAAGTGAACATATCACTAAAAAAAGCAGAGAAAAGACGATGAAAAACAAAATGCTCTATAGTCCAATTGAATTAAACAAATCCTTTAAGAAGTATTTTAGCCTTTTGGGATGGGGAAAACATAAAGAAATGTGTGATTATCCTACTCAATATTATACCACAGGCTATGAACCTAAACCACTGAGAGCAGGAGCGTTTCGTGAGATGGATTTTGTAAAAGAAGGGCTTGGAGTTGAGGTTCAGTTTGGTAAATATGCGTTTATGGTTTATAATGTTTGCGCGAAAATGACAATTTTTCATAACCTTGGTATCATCAATACTGGAGTGGAGATCGTACCGGTAAGAGGATTTGCATCTGAAATGTCAACTGGAGTTTCATACTTTGAACAGTTTGTTTGGGATTTACAAAAAAGGGGTTGTGCTGACATTGATATTCCGGTTTTAATTTTGGGAGTTTCTGGTTAACCTTACTAAATAAAAAATGGCCTATATCTCACAGCAGTTTTTAAACATGCTCCAGTTAGGCAGTTTGTATGCCGTGATAGCCCTTGGCTATACGATGGTGTACGGGGTGTTGTCGCTTATTAATTTTGCACACGGGGATTTGTTTATGGTGGGGGCGTTTTTGTGTTTTGTTGCTACGGCCAAGCTGCACCTGCCCTTTATGCCGGTGATAGTGGCGGCTGCGTTTGGCACCGCGCTGCTTGGCGTGGCGGTGGAGAGGCTTGCCTACAGGCCGCTTCGTGAGGCGCCTAAGGTTTCGGCGATTATCACCGCACTTGGCGTGGGTGTGTTTATTGAAAATTTCACGCTTGCCCTCAGTCCATACCCGCGGCATGTCCCTGAAATTCTTCCAAACATAAGCTGGAATTTCAGCGGTCTTACGGTGTCCTCCATACAGGTACTCATCATCGTGGTGTCGGTCTTGCTCATGGTGTCGCTTGATTTCATAGTAAGAAAGACGAGGTTTGGGATGGCGATGAGGGCGCTTGCGTGGGATATAAAGACTCTACCCTTGATGGGTGTCCCTGTGAACACGATAATAGCCCTTACGTTTGCCATAGGGGCGGGGTTTGGCGGGGCGGCGGGGACTATGTACGCGATGGCGTTTCCTGTGATAGACCCGTACATGGGGATAATGATAGGCTGGAAGGCCTTTATTGCCGCGGTAGTGGGGGGGATTGGAAATATCAGGGGGGCGATGCTTGGCGGTTACATTTTGGGTGCGGTTGAGACGCTGGCCGCCGTGGCGCTGCCCTCTACGTACAGGGATTTTATTGCCTTTACGCTGTTGCTCACCCTCCTGATTTTCAGGCCAAACGGGATATTAGGAGTTCCAAAGACCCTGAAGGTATGACAACGGTGCCGTCGGCCATTCATAAGCTCTCTATATTTTGGGATGCCCTGATGTCGAGGCGCTGGCCGCTTTTTTTATTACTTGCCCTCGGTTTTATTACCTCAATATTAGTAAGCCGTTATAACCTCATTGACCAGTATCTTGAGCTTGTTGCGATGTATGTGGGGATTAATATAATCCTTGCCCTGAGTTTGAACCTTGTCAATGGGTACATGGGGGAGTTTTCAGTGGGGCACGCTGGGTTTATGGCGGTGGGGGCGTATGGGGCCTCTATACTGACCGTTAAAATGTTTCCCCCCTGGGTCGGCGTTTGGATTTTTCCTTTAGCGATAATCGCCGGTGGTGTGTTGGCGGCGGTGGCGGCGGTTGTTGTGGCCATCCCGTCGTTCAGGACGAGGGGCGATTATCTGGCAATAGTGACGCTGTCGTTTAATATGATAGTGAAATCTGTCCTTGAAAACGTGGACGCGGTAGGCGGGCCGAGGGGTTTTCTGGGGATGGAGAAGCTGACCACGCTGCCGTGGACATTTGCGTGGACGGTGGTGTCGGTATGGGCAATCAGGAATTTCGTGTACAGCAATATTGGCCGCGGGGTGTTATCTATCAGGGAAGACGAGATGGCCGGTACCGCGATGGGTGTGGATACGAGAAAAGTAAAACTTCATGCCTTTGTGGTGTCGTCGTTTTTTGCCGGAGTGGCTGGGGGACTTTATGCCCATCTCCTGCAGTTTATCTCTCCGCGCACGTTTGACATCATAAAATCTACGGAGATACTCATCATGGTCTATCTTGGCGGGGTTGGCTCAATAGCCGGCTCGATAACCGGGGCTGTTATCTATACCGTATTAATTGAGGCCCTCAGGGTGTTGGGGATGTGGCGGATGGTCATTATGCCCCTTTTACTAGTCCTGCTGATGATATACCGGCCAAAGGGCATATTTGGATTTACCGAGTTCCGGTGGTTTAAACCCATTGCCGCTAAGAAAAGCGATGGTGCAATTGTGCCATACCCGGCAGCGAATGAGCGGCAGGTCCCCATTGACGAGCATCTATTAACCATCACCGGCCTTACGCATTATTTTGGCGGCCTTTGCGCCTTGTCGGACTTTAATCTCAAACTCGACTCAGGCCGGATTATGGGCATAATCGGCCCAAACGGTTCAGGCAAGACAACCCTGTTTAATCTGATATCCGGCTACTATCGCCCGAGCCGCGGCAGCGTAGTGTTCAACGGCGCTGAAATCACCCGTCTGCGCCCCAATGAGATAAACGCACAGGGCATAGCGCGCACGTTTCAGAACATCCGCCTGTTTAACAACCTCACGGTGGCGGACAATGTGAGGGTAGGAATGTTTAATTCTGTTGATTATAACGCCGCGGACGCCATGGTGCGCACGAGGAGTTTTATTAAGTGCGAAGCAGATGTGTCTGCACGTGTGCAGGCGCTGCTTGAGCTATTCGCGCTTGATAAATATGCCAAAGAGCTGGCCAAAAACCTGCCCTATGGCCAGAAGCGCCGCCTTGAGATTGTGAGGGCGCTTGCCACGAGACCGCGGCTGCTGTTGCTGGATGAGCCGGCTGCCGGAATGAACCCGTCTGAGACGGGGGCGTTAATGGAGCTTGTCCATAGAATAAGGGACGAGTTCCAGCTTACAGTCATGGTAATAGAGCATCATATGAGCTTTATAATGGGTCTTTGCGAGAGAATTGCCGTGCTGGATTTTGGCGTGGCGATAGCCGGTGGAACCCCTGAGCAGATTAAAGACGACAAAAAGGTAATAGAGGCATATTTAGGCAGTTCCGGGTCAAAAAATTATCGTGGAGGCCAATAGACGATGGCACCGGCATTGTTATCAATAAAAGACCTGTCTGTACATTATGGGAATATCAGGGCGGTCAGAGGTATTACATTCGATGTCCGGCAGGGGCAGATTGTCGCCCTGATTGGGGGCAATGGAGCCGGTAAATCATCTCTTTTGCGCGCAATATCGGGCATGACCCCCTTTAATGGTGAGATACAATATAAAGGTATAAGATTAAACGGCACACCCGCGCACAAAATCGTCTCACTTGGCATAACGCATGTGCCGGAGGGTAGGGGGATATTTGGCAGCCTCACGGTAAGGGAGAACCTGATGCTTGCGGCGTGGTGCAGAAAAAAAGACCCTGAAGCAATAGAAGAAGATTACAATCACGTTATGAAAACATTCCCGCGGCTTGGGCAGCGCACGGAACAGATGTCTGCCACGCTTTCTGGTGGGGAGCAGCAGATGTTGGCCATAGGGCGGGCGCTGATGTCAAAGGGGGATTTGATATTGCTTGATGAGCCTTCAATGGGGCTATCGCCGGTGCTGTCCGATGAGATTTTCAGGATAATCGCCGGGATAAACAGGGCTGGGGTGACGATATTGTTAGTTGAGCAAAACGCCTTCATGGCGCTACAGTTGGCGCACTACGGCTGTGTGATGGAAAACGGGGAACTGGTGCTTGAGGCAGAGGCGGCGGCGCTCCTTGATGACCCGCGAGTAAGACAGGCATATTTGGGGGTATAACGCTGGTAATTAAGAAGGGAGGAGTGGGATGGGATACATGTACAAGTTCCCAAATCGAGCCATCAAGGCAACGGCTCGATTTGTTATGTACCCCACCCCAAGCTGTATGGAAGCTTTGCGGAGTGATTTTCGGCGTTGTTATTCTCTAAGCAACAGCGACGCGCCGAAATAAACGACTTCAAACAACAGTACCCACTTAATCAGCCTGTCCAACTTCACATCGTTACTACTGTTGTCACGGCTCTTTAGTTCCATATTTGGTCAGGCCTCCTTATTGCTACAAAACCAAAGCAATAGTATATTAGCAAGAAGAGTGCCAGAGAAAATAAGAGGTAGTTGTTTTTTACAAACCTGATAAATATCAAGTAAAAACAAATGGTTAGTAAATATCAGACAAGCGGGTCAACCTGTGATAGAAGGTAAAAAACCTGTAAGGAATCCCAACAACTGTCGGTAGATTTTTGACGGTGGACAGTAGCCGTTAGCCGGAGTTCTGAAGCAAACATTGCAACCACGGCAACGGTTGTCGCAGACATTGAGGTAAGATGGAAAAAGTGGACACCAAAATATAGTAAAATAACCTACAAGATGGAGGTGTTCAATGGAAAGAATCCCTAATGGGAAGTACACGAAGGAGTTTAGAGAAGAGACCGCTCGGGATACCGGTGTTGAAAGACCGGATATTACAAACGGCTAATGAGCAATGTATTAGAACCGAGAGGGGATAATCCCCCGTCTTGGCGTTTGACCATCTGAAATGGCCAAATGCTTACTT
>NZ_JBJUSG010000064.1:0-20147 GCF_046044395.1 Candidatus Magnetominusculus dajiuhuensis
CCGGGGGGGGGGGCTGCTTTACTATTGTGACACAGTCTGTTGTCCGGAATCTGCCTCTACACATTCTCAAGCCAAAGAAGATTCCGGACAAGCCGGAATGACAAAATGAAGCCGGAATGACAGACACTAAGGGTAAGGCGGACTAAGGGTAAAGTCACTATTCCTTGGTGCGAAAGTTCAGTTAGAAATGTCGCAGAGTTTTAGCCGCCGCTGAAATGTTTTTCTTCACACTCCACTACAATAAATTGTCACAGATAGGCTTGCCTTGTCGTCATTCCGGCTTGTCCGGAATCCTCACTTAAGTGGCTGTTTCATGATGATTTTGCCTATTCTGAGATACAAGGACGGATTCCGGACAAGCCGGAATGACAAAATGAGGCCGGAATGACAGACACTAAGGGTAAGGCGGACTAAGAGTAAAGTCACTATTCCTTGGTGCGAGAGTTCAGTTAGGTTGCGAAAGTTCAGTTAGAAATGTCGCAGAGTTTTAGCTGCCGCTGAAATATTTTTCTTAAATTCCGAAATTTATTCTTAAAAATATCTATCTGTAAGCAATATGTAAGTGATATGTAAGTGCTGATATGCTATAATGCCGTTTTAGTGTGTTTTGAATACATACATTATCTTGGGAGGGTGTGGAATGAGGACAGAAGAGGGTTTTCTTGATATTGGCGGCGGTAAGATATGGTATAAGATATACGGGGCGGATACCAGTGGCATCCCGCTTGTCGTGGTTCATGGCGGCCCGGGGTTTTCCCATGACTACATGGAACCATTGAATGGACTTGCAGATGAGCGCCCTGTTATCTTCTATGACCAAACAGACTGCGGGGACTCCAGTAAGAGCGATGCCCCGTCGAGGTGGAACGTCGAATATTTGGGCCGCGAGCTTAAACAGGTATGCGAGGCGCTCAAGCTGAAACGCTGCCACGCGTTAGGGCATTCATTCGCCGGTGCAATTGTCGTATCCTGCCTGCTTGAGGCCAGGTGTGAAGCGATAACAAGTCTGATACTTGCCAGTTCAATGCTTAACGGTCAGCGATTTTATGACGATATTAAGAGCGCCATTGCTTCAATGCCGGATGAGTACCGCAGCGTTCTCCGTTCGGCAAGCGGTACGGACAAATCTGCTTCTGAGAAATTCAACAAAGAGCAGTTTGAGACAGCGTCAATGGCCTTATATAAATGTTCTTATTGCCGTTTAGATCCGTGGCCTGACTGTCTATACAAAAGCATTGGAAAACAAAATATTGCCTTCTATAATCATATGATAGGCCAAAGTATTTTTAACTTCACCGGGGTTCTTAGAAGCTACGACATAACCAACAAGCTGGGTGATATTAATGTTCCGGTTCTTTTAACATGGGGCGCTCACGAATGCGTTAATCCTGACTTTAACAAAGTAACATTTTATAACAATAAGATACCGGGGGCGCGCTCAGTAGTCTTTAATGAATCCTCCCACATGGCTCACCTCGAGGAAACAGAGGCATATTTAAAGGCCGTCAGTGGTTTTCTTAGGGAAATCGAAACCGGCAATTGAGATATACACAGAAGAAGCCGCGAGACGGTTTATAATCATTTATAACTGGAGGATTTGAAAGTGAAGGGTTTTAAAATGGTTCTTGTCATGGGTATCATACTTATAACAATGTTGGCTGCGATTGATTGTCAGGCAGTGGATCCTTTTGAGAACAATGTGGGTGGGGTAAATGGTCCAAATGAGATATACCTTACTGTATATCCCATATTTTATTCGGCGTCAAAGCTCAAGGACAATACCGGCGATGTAGCCTCAAACAATCTTGGCGCAAAGCTCTACCAGGCATCCGAAAGGATTACTTACTATAATAAATCCCTTTTTGGCAATACGATTATCTTAACCGGGATACTTCCCGTCGGCAAAACAGAGCTTTCGGGCAATTCAAATACCGGTATAGGCGATACGACATTCCTTGCCGGTTACTGGCTTGTTGACGACCCGTCCTCCGGGACTTATATTGCCGCCGGCTCTTACTTCGACTTCCCGACGGGCGATTACAATAAGAACAGGGCTGCAAACATGGGTCAAAACGTGTGGAAGTTCAGGCCAACCGTGGGCGTAGCCAAACAAATAGGCGGCCTTGACATGGAGCTTACCTTCAAGTACAATATGTACACGGAAAACAAAGACACTGGTACAAGGGCTGGAAATGAGATGATAGTCGAGGGCTACACAGGTTATTTTGTAAGACCGGACTTGCTTTTGGGGGCGCACCTGAACGCCACATTCGGGTCGGATAGTCATGTTGACGGAGAAAAGATCGCCAGCACGGCCGTGCGGCTTTATCAGGCCGGGCCGTCAATTATGTGGATATCAGGGAAATTCAGCGCACTCGTGGTTGGGCTTGCCGATTTTGACGCCAGAAATACCGCTCAGGGCTATACAGCTTACGCGAGGTTGTCGTATAAGTTGTTTTAAGACAAGACTCAAAATATTAATCCATAAGGAATCATAAGCAGTGGCGGCGGCAGTATTATCGAAGATAACGGCTCCTGACCTTGACAGGGTTATAGAGCGGGAGTCGTGTTTTCACACCATAGACAAGTCCCTGCAAAAGCGGGTCGTATGGGTTTCGGCCCCGGGCGGCTCAGGGAAGACCACATTGGCCGCAAGCTATCTCAAAAATCGCGGCAACCCCTTTATCTGGTACCATATGGATGAAATGGACATTGACGCGGCCTCTTTTTTCTATTACATGAGCCTTGCCGTTTCAATGCTACCACATAAAAAGAAACAAATAACGCTGCCGGAGTTTACCTCCGCATATTTCAATAACGTACAGGGCTTCGCCGCGAGATATTTTAAAGAGTTATTCGCAGAGGTGGACGGCCACGATTCAAATGCAACCCACGCACCGTTTGTAATCGTTTTCGACAATTATCAGAACGCCCCCGCTGATTCGATAGTTCATGACGTGATAGCGAGAGGACTTTTTCCCCTGATGCCGGAGGAATTTGCCGCTGTTGTAATAAGCAGGGGTGAGCCTCCGATTGAGTATGCAGAAATTAGAAGAAACGATGCTTTAGGCCTTATCGAATGGAATGATTTACTCTTTACCCTTGACGATACTTCAAAGTTGGTCAAGGCTTCTACGAAGGCCGAGGTGCCGGATGATATAATCAGGCAGCTTCACAAAAAGATGGATGGATGGGCGGCTGGCCTTACTTTGGCGATCGAAAGAGGAGACCTTGCGTCTTTTATTACCCATTTTGAAAGCACGGGCGTGAATGAGACGATATTTGACTACTTTGCCAGTGAGATATTAGAAAATACCGAACCCATCGAGCGGGAGTGCCTGCTTAAGACCGCGTATCTTAGGGAATTCAGCATCCCTATGGCGGAGAGATTAACCGGATGCGGGCAGACCCATAGAATATTATCGAAAAAATACCGCCAGTATTTTATTACCAAAAAACTTACAGACAGCGGAGTTATGTTCCAGTATCACGACCTTTTCCATGACTTTTTACTCACCCGTGCCAAGGCACACTTCACAAGGGAGCGCGAAGCTGAGATAGCGCGTCGGGCCGTGGACATATTAGAGGAAAACGGCCATTTCGAGGCAGCCGCCCAACTATGCATAGACACCTCTGATATTGAAAAACTATCGTCCATAATGCTCAAACACACCGCACCGATGATTGCCCAGGGCCGAGGTGCTATCTTGAAGAAATGGTTTGCCGCGATTCCCGACGATTTTATCAAAGACCGGCCGTGGCTGCTTTATTGGAAAGGCATGACCAAGCTGCAAACCAATCCAGCGATAGCGCGTGAAAGTCTTGAGGCTGCGTACGCACAATTCAAATTGATGAATGACCCGGAAGGTTTGTTTTCAGCGTTTTGTGCCGTTATTGATACGTATATTTATGAATGGAAGGATTTTCACCCTCTGGATAATTGGATCGGTGAATTCGATATAATGGCGAAACGGTATGATATTGCATCCACGCCGCTTATTTCATCAGAGCTTAGAAACCGCATAACTATAAGCGTATTCTCGGCGCTGGTGTTCCAGCAGCCAAATCATCCCAACATGCTTTACTGGGAGGAGGAGGCGTTGGGGATATTACGCGGTTCCCAAAATATTATGCAGCTTGTGTCTCTTGGGCATATCATGATTTTATACTATCTCTGGACTGGTAGAATTTATAAGGCCAGTGTTGTAGTAGTAATGCTGTCTCCAGTTATTGAAAAAACAGAGGGACATGTTTTGCCAAGATTAATGTTTTATAGATCTAAGGCGTTATATATTTTTTATTGCGCCTCTTATAAACAGGGTCTAAAGACTATAGAAGAGGGGTTAAAACTTGCACAAGAATACGACCTACACATGATAGATTCAATGCTTTGCGGGACTGGCATTTATAATTCACTCCCTATTGGCAATCATGAGATGGCAGAAGAATATTTTAAGAAAATGGAATCTTTTATAGGCAACATACAGTGTTATGCGCGCATTTACTATCATAACATGGCTTCACTTTTAGCACTCAGCCGTGGCAACTATCAATCGGCGATTGATCACGCTGAAGTAAATACTAAGTTAGCTGCAGAATTAGGTGCCCCTTTACAGCTTGGAATTATGGAATACATTGAGGCATATGTATTAGCAGAAGCCGGACATTACACAGAGGCGAGGCGTCATATCAAAGAGAGCTTAAATCTCGGCGTTTCTACCGGAAGTATACTTACCACTTATAACTGCCCAATGCTTGAGGCACTAATAGCGCTGTCCGAAAAAAATGAAGAACAATTCGTAGAAAATATTACAAAAGGTATCGCCATTTCAAAGACAACCGGGCATAGTTTTACATTTTTCCTGCAAAGTTCCACGGAACGTTTATGCAAAGCCGCCCTCGAAAGGAATATTGAGCCGGATTTCATTAAACAAATGATAAGGAATCATGAAATTACCCCCGGAGATTATAAGCATGATAACTGGCCTTATCCGGTAAGAATCTATACACTGGGAAGATTCGCGATAGAAATAGACGGCAAGCCTGTAAAATTCTCTGGCAAGACGCAGAAGAAACCACTTGAGATTCTAAAGGCAGTCATAGCCCTTGGAGGAAAAGAAGTCGGCACTACGCAGTTGTCTGACGCCATATGGCCAGACGCGGACGGCGATGCGGCGGCAACATCTTTTCGCACAACACTCCATCGCCTTAGAAAAATCCTCAGCACCGATTACGATATAATTATCTCAACTGACAATCATGTATCTATTAATCCCGACCACTGCTGGATAGACGAGTGGGCATTACGTGATATTATTGATGACTTTAAACATCAGATAGCGTTACCGGACGCAGGACAAAAAATATATGAGCTATACAATAGAGCATCAACAATATATAAAGGCGGCTTCCTTCCGGGCGAGCAAGACCAGCCGTGGGCCGAACATTACAGGGAACAATTGAAGGATGAGTTCGTCAATCTCTGCTGCAAGGCCGGGACATTCTACGGGGGTTTAAGTGATTGGGACAAAGGCATAGAGTGTTATAAATCAGCCATAGAGGCGGACAACCTTAGGGAGGAGTGTTACAGGCGCACTATCACATTTTATCTGAAGGCAGGTTTGAAGCCGGAGGCCATTGCCCTATATAACAAGTGTAAGCGCACATTTGAGACACAATTGGGCATCAGCCCATCAGCAGAAATCGGGAGACTACTAAAGCCGATAATGAAAGTTGAGTGACCTCGGTATGCTTTAAACAAATATTTGTCTCAGCATACCAAGTCTATTTTAAATCAAGGAGCTCTTTTAGTGAGTTTTCCATTGATAGAATATCATTTTCAGATAGCTTTCCCAATCTCTTTAAAATTAATGATCTATCAATCGTTGAGATCGCTGTCTTTATGGACGATGGTTTTAACAAACCGGCCTCATGCCAATTTGTAATAAGACATTGTCCGATTCCACTGGTCTTCCCTGTTTGGCTCGTAACTGCCATGATAACGACATCCGAAGAGATATTATTGTAGATATTTGAGCTTATGATTACCGCAGGCCGTTTCTTAAGAACACTGTGGCTGCTAAAGGGGAAAGGAACAAGAACGACATCTCCCCTTTCACAGGCTGTCATAAACAGCATCCTCATCATTATTCCAGACTTTGTCAAATACAGGACTTGACAGCTCCTGATAAGCTTGAGTGAGAAGAGTTTTTTCCTTTTTCATTTCAATAAATCGAATATAGTCAAAAACTTCTGCCAGAAGATTCTCAGGCAGCTTATCTATCTCGCTTTTAATCGTATCTTTAACAGACATAGCCACCTCCAGTCCATATATAGAATTATAACGCTATTGAGCAAACTCTTTCCATACTTTTTTTGTGAGTGTCAAAAATATCGGGTAGTATAGGGCTGGCATTCATTAGATATGCCTCTGCCCGCAAATCATAATTCAATGTCAACCCCTGTGATTGCCTTAACTCCTTTTCCTATCGCGTAATCTTTACTAACCCGGCAGATTATGAACTCTTTTAACACGGCATCCGCTCCATAGTAATCTTTAAAGTGGCTAAAACCCTTTGCCGTATCAGAAGTTGGCGAGCCTGTCATTTTGGCCTCAATATTTATGAACCGGCCTCCTTTTTCAACGATAAAATCTACCTCCCTGCCACCCTTTGTTCGCCAGTAGTAAATCGGTGGATTATTAATCCCCTGAGAAAGCAGGCGGCGCTGTATCTGGTTGAACGCGTAAGTCTCCCATAGCGCCCCTGACATGTGGGAATTGGTTATCTCGTGCCAAGAATAAAGCCCCATAAGGTGAGCGGCAAGCCCTGTGTCAAGAAAAAAGAGTTTTGGCGACTTAACAAGCCTCTTCCCAAGACTTCTGTGATATGGTTCAAGCAGATATATAATATGCGACGCCTCAAGAACCGAAATCCACACTTTTATGGTATTGGGGGATACCCCAACATCCCTTGAGAGATCGGCAAAGGACAGGGTTTGCGCCGTCCTGACTGCCGCAGCGCGGAGAAAACGATTAAAGTCCCGCAAACTGCCGACATGCATGATATTCCTGACATCCCTCTCAAGATAGGTCGATATATATGAAGGATACCAATACTTCCGGTCAATACCATTATCCGCGTAGAGAGCCGGGAAGCCCCCGGCGCTTATATAATCCCCGATAGAAGTAAGCAGGCCGGCATTGGATAGTTCATGAGCGGACAGTGGCTGGAGATTTACTATTGCAGAGCGTCCGGACAGGCTTTCAGAGAGATTTTGCATAAGCGGAAAACTCTGCGACCCTGTTAGGAAGAACTGTCCACGCAGTTTTGCCTTGTCAACGATGAGCTTGATATGCCTGAATAGTTCCGGCGCATATTGTGCCTCATCTATAATGGACGGCAGCTTCAAAGAATTTAAGAAATCCTGCGGCGCGTTCACCGCCTCTTCCGCCATAGCGGGGTCATCCAGAGTGACATAGGCAAAATCAGGGAAAAGATGTGTTAGGATACTGGTCTTCCCTACCTGCCGTGCGCCGGTAACAAAGACCACGGGAAACTGATTACCAAGCCCTCGGATTAAGTCCTCAGCGTCTCTCTTTATCCACATGAGGATATTATGCATTTTAAATGCAGAATTGTCCAGAGGTTTCGCGGGGCAGTGATTATAATCACAGCCGCGTGGCAGGGGTCTCTTTCATTGTGTTTTGTTCAATAAAACATACCAATAACAGCTCCTGTCATACATGATGCGGCCGTACCGGTTATTATTGATTTAAACCCAAGCGATACGACCTCATCCTTCTTTTCCGGCGCCATCGTGCCAAGCCCGGCTATTAAAATTCCAAGACTGCCAGGGTTTGCAAATCCGCACATAGCATAAAGCATTATTATGGTGCTTCTTTGGCTTAACACTCCTTTTGGAAGATTGGCGAGTTCTATGTAAGCAACAAACTCGTTTAATATCGTCTTTGTCCCCATCAAGGCACCCGCGGCCTGAGCCTCCGTCCATGGTATCCCTATCGCCCAAACAACAGGGGACATAATTACCCCCATAATACGCTGAAGCGTAACGGGCTTGCCATAAATGTCAGGCAGTGTTGCAAGTCCGTAATTGACTAAAAACACTAATGCGACAAAGACAATAAGCATGGCTATTATACTTATCAGCAGCTCTATGCCATCCGCGGTACCCCTTACGATTGCATCCAGAGCGCTCTTGTATATGTGTGGCGGGACAACTTCACCCGTTTCAATCCTGCCCGTTGGCGGCACCATCAGCATAGCGCAAACCAGCGCCGCAGGGGCACTTATTATTGAATGAAGCAGGATATGAGCCATAGCATCCGGCAGCACCACGCTTAATATACTGGCATACAGCACCATCACAGTCCCCGCAATCGTTGCCATACCGACTGTCATCACGGCAAAGATTTCACCGCGCGATAGTCTCTTCAGGTACGGTTTAATAAAGAGAGGGGCCTCCACCATGCCGACAAATACTGTGGCCGAGGCGCACAACCCTACCGCCCCCCCAATCTTCATTACCTTTTGCAGCACAAAAGAAAACCCCCTGACTATGTATGGAAGCACCCTGAGGTAAAACAATAACGCCGACACGGCACTGATAACAAGCACCATCGGCAGCGACTGAAACGCGAAGATAAACGACCCGCCATGAATTTTCTCCTCAAAGGGGAGCTTGCCCCCGCCCAGATACCCAAAAACCACCGACGTACCGGCCAGAGTGGATTTCTCCAGCACCATTACGGCCTCATTCAAAAATAGAAAAAAACTCCTGATAACCGATATTTTTAACACCAGAAACGCCATTGCTATCTGAAATAAAAGCCCCGTTATAACAGGTTTGAGCCTTACCCCACCCCTGTTTTCGCTCATCGCCCATACAACAAGGCAAATCGTTATAATCCCAAACAGCCCTCTAGCTATATTCATGTTAGTTCAGAAATCGTAAAACCATATTATACCCGCTTCCGAATATAATTAACGAGAGGAAAAAATAATTTTTTATATGGCCGCATTTTTGTATTAATCGTCAGTAGAGCGCCGCCCCCAATGCGGCAAGCATATCGGGGGATTCACTTACGAATATTGCCTTCTGAAAAGAATCCTCAAGTATACTAATCAGCCGCCGGTTTTTCGCGCATCCTCCGGCAAATACAATGTCCTCGTTGACCTCAACCCGCTTTGCCAGTGCGATAACCTTCTGAGCAATTGATAAGTGGAGAGAGCGGGAAATCTGTTCCCGCCCTACCCCCTTATTTATAAGGCTGACTACTTCTGATTCGGCAAACACCGTACACATGCTGTTGATGGTGATATTGCCGTCATTGTCTGCCACGCAGTCCTGCCCGAAATCGCTTATCGCGTAACCGAGCGCCTTTGCCATTATCTCCATAAACCTTCCCGTGCCTGCGGCACACCGGTCGTTCATCTCAAATGCAAGGACCCTGCCGTCAGCCCGTAAACTTACCACCTTTGTGTCCTGCCCTCCTATGTCAATGACGGTGCGGCAGCGAGGGAAGACTTCTTTGGCGCCCCTTGCCACCGCCTTTATCTCGGTTATTGTTTGAGTGTCGTCCAATACCTCCATCAGGTGTCTGCCGTAGCCGGTTGCCGTGAGCTTGTCAGGCCTGTCTGAACTGATTAACCGCTTGCACACCGACAGCGGATTATGGCCGGTCTCCGATTTATAGAAAGATGTCGTGCCGCCATCGTTTAATACGACGTATTTTACAAACCTGGAGCCGATATCAATGCCGCCTCTTTTCAACCGCTTACGCCCCCTTTATCATCTCAAGAAACGCCTCGACACGCGTCTTTAACTGTCCCATATCCTCTGACGAATAATCGGTTTCAATACGCAAAAACGGTATCTCCTTTTCCTTCAGTGAGGTCTGCACCTTATATGATTCCATCATGTAAATAGTGCAAAACAGCAGGGAGTAGTGGATAACGCCGTCTGCCCTCAATTTTCCCGCCATACTGATGATATTGTCCAGACGGTCATCATTAGGGGTGAAACACGCGCAGTCTATCGTCAGATACCTTTCGGCTATCATTTCGAGGGCCTGGTCAACGGAATCGAATTTGTCATCAAGAAGCGTCCTGTAGTTTCTCTCACCAACGCACGACTCCTCACCGACGACTACCGCGCCCGCGGCCTCAATAACGGCATGTAATTTCCAGTTTGGAATAGCCATAGGCGACCCTGCTATCATTATCCTTGGCACCCCCGCCGGGGCAACGCCTCTGCCCTCTTTTACCCTCAGCTCAAGTTCATCGCACAATTCGTTTAGTTTAGCGGTGAAGCGAACGGGGTCGTCAAAAAAGGAAATCTGATTTATCAGGAGCGCGTCCAACCCCGATATAGGGGCAGGGGCGCTGCCCCTCAGCTTCGACAATCTTTGCAGAGCGGCTCTTTTTTCGTTGACAACCCTGACGGCCTCTCTCAGTTTTTCCAGAGTAATCTGCCTTGAGGCAACCTCCTGAAGTTTTTCGGCGAATTGCCTTATTTCCTGTTTCCAGAGCCGCATGTCGCTTTCGCTCTTTTTATTTGGGACTTCCATGACATAGACCTTACCGGTTATTTTGTCAAAGGCCTCGTATGCCTTTTTCTTGCCGTCGCAGGTGGTCTCCCCAACTATGAGGTCAGCCGTTTCGACGTAAGGACAAATGCCGCTCAGCTTAAACCCGATGAAAGACTTAATCAACGCGCATGTGTTTCGTGGTATATGTGTCTCAGCGCTGTCACTTCCTACGTCGGCACCGGAACAAAGCCCGATACATACGCCATCAACCGCCAGTATAAGCTCCTCAGGGACAAATATACAAAACGTGCCAATTATCTTTTTGCCCTGGGCCTTTGCGTTGAGCAGTTCCTCGATTCTCAGGCCGTGTACCTCGGATATGACAAAATCGAAATACGACATTCCCTTTGGGCGTTCTTTTTGTGACAGATAGATATTAGTGTAAGCGTTTGTTAATACTGAAAGTAATCCGTCGTGGGCATCAATGTTTAGTCCAAGCCCTTTCCACATATCTCTGTAGTCTTTTGACATAAATCCTCCGCGTTACTCATTTTTTTAGTGCACGGCAAGGCCGCACAAGAGAAAACAAGGGCCTTTGTTTAACGCTAAGGAATGACTTCAGGAGAGATTGAGCTTGTTAAACCCGTCAACAAACGGTAGAGATAGGTAAAAAAAGTCCCCTCAGCTGGTTAACCTCGACCAGGTTGTTTGACGATGTTCAGCCAAAACCGCTTTTTATGACACCGCGCGTTATATCAATAGAGGCGGCGACGTCAGAAGGAGCGGCATCAGAGACTTTTTTAAGCAACATTTATATCCTCACCAAGCGCTATTATAGCAAAAGAAAAGTTTTACATCAAGTGTATAAAGTGTCATCTTCTCAAGATGTAGTTCAACGCTTGTCAGGGGTCATCGTTTTTTTAATCGTCACCGGCTTTTCCTATGTGCGCTCGTTGAGTTATTATAACGTAAGCGTCAAGAAAACCCCATCTTTACAGGGGAAGTAGCAGGTGTCATAATGGGCCGAAACAAGGAGGTTCATGATGATGAAGAAAGGGAAGGTATCAGTCTCAAAGGCGTCCAGTTATTGGAAGGCACACATACGCATAGAAAAAACAAAGATGTTTTCAACACGCCAAGACTCCTGCTGTGGCCACAGGATTTCGCGCATGACAAGTAAACTTATATCCCCTACTTTAGATTTCGCTGTCGTTGCGCTTACCTATGAGCTGTACATAGACGCAATTATTTTCTGCTTTGTAGATTATGCGATATTCGCCTATGTCCACCCTTGAGTAATCACAACCTTTCAGCTTCTTAGAATCATTGGCTGTGCCAGTGTCCAATAGTGCAAAAATTTTCCTCGTTATTTGAGCGTATTGCTTAGCGTCGAGGGTTCTAAGGAAGCTATTCACTTGTCTGGTGATGTGGAGGGTTAGCACGTTACGGCTTAGCTCTCAGTGCTTTAATAGATTCTTCATGGGTCAAGTAGCCTTCATTTTCAGCCTCCGCCGCTTTTTTTGCCCAGTAGCTGTCTTCAATGGCGGTTAATCTTTCGTACTCGTCAATAGATAACAAGACGGCTACCTTTCTACCAGATTTCTCTATCGTTACGGGGTCTTTGATAGAATCCTCAAGATATTTACCAAAGCGTGTCTTAACAGCAGTTGCATTTACAACCATAATGATTAGCCTCCCCTTTTTGTCTATTTTAACCATTTTAATTAATAAATATCAATATGCGGCAGAAAATTGTCAAGCCAAAATAAAAATGTCCTATTCCTGCCAAAGTAGAAATGTCCTATTCAGTTAATAATAAGCGGACTGGTATCCACAGCTAATTGTCCCTTTTTCCACTATTCCTTGGTCCGTTAATCCTTGCCTTTTAACCAATACTTTTCTTTTAGGCCGCGGTCTCATTGCGGCTTGGTTGATGTCTCTAACGAGCATTAGCCCATACCCATTTGTTCTTAAGCTGCTTCAGGCTCTTTCTCCACGGGTGATCCTTTGCCGCAGGGGCTTGTTGACTGGTTGTCTTTCTTGCGGCGGTTCTCTCCTTTATCGGCCTTACGGTTATCTTGCTATACCTCAGACTTTTACCGTCGCATGTTATGCGCATAGAGCCGTCAACCCTATCCTCTACAACTACATTCTTCTCCTTCGTTTTCTCCTCAATCTGGTAGAGCTGAGTACCGTTAGACACAGTGTTGTCGTTACTTATTACACGAGGCGTCTTTATACAGAGATGCTTATCAAGGTTATAGTTCCTTGGCGGCTTCACATGCACATCTGTCTCATTTGCCGGACACACCCTGAACTGCTTGTTGTACTTTGGAAAATATTCTTTCAAAAACTCATTGGCCTCATCCTTAGACTTTATTCCCCTTATACGCATCTCCTTTACCAGCCTGTCTTGCAACACCCCGAACAGCCTCTCTATTCTTCCTTTGGCCTGTGGTGAGTATGCGTGTATCAGCTCAACTCCAAGCTCTTCAAGCGCCCTCTCAAACTGGCTCAGAGGCTTTGTCTTCCCTTCAAGCTCTTCCTCCGGCGTGAGCTTGCCGTTGGATTTGTATGTCGTATGCCTGTCCGAGTAAACGCTCATAGGCACTCCGTATTGCTTCACATACCGCTTGAAACTATCCATCGCTGGCATCGTTCCCTCGTAATCGTAAAACCGCCCGTAGACATTCCCTGTCGCATCGTCTATATACCCCATCAACACTAACTCAGGCCCTCTGCCTTCAAGCCAGTCATGATGGCTGCCGTCCAGTTGTACCATCTCCCCAAAACTCCCTTTGCGCTCCCTCCACCTCCGGTGCTCTGCCCTCTTTCTCCTCTTCTGCCATAGCCCTGCACATATCAGCCAGCCCCTTAACGTCTCATCACTTATCTCTATCCCGTCATGCTCCAACAGCTTCTCTGCCGCTAACGTCGGCCCAAAATCATTATACTTTGTCTCATACATCTCTATCGCCTTTCCCCTGATATCTTCAGGCGTCTTGCGCTTAGACTCCCGGCCTCTCCCTTTGTGGACTATCCCCACAGCCCCTACATCCCTTACTGATCTTATCAGCCGTCTTATCTGCCTCTCGCTCACTCCTAACATCTCTGCCGCCTCTCTCTGTGTTATACGCCTGTCCATCGCCACTTGCACTGCCTTCAATCTCTTCAAATCCCTTATGCTCATCTCTATCCTATCCTTCCAGGCCATCTGCACCTCCTTTCTCAAACAGGTTAGTATAGCCTCTCTTTAGGACATTTTTACTTTGCTACTTTAGGACTTTATCATTTTGGTGAGACATATGCGGCAGAAAATAAACTCTTTGAAGTATAAGGCCGGCAGCGGCGGCTCTTTGTTTTCCGGCAAAGATATGTGTCAGGTCCTGACATGTAATATACGAAGGGGGAAAAGGTACAACCATTCCAGATAACAGCCATTCTGTTATAGAAACATTCTTACTCCTATGACTGTATCATGGTATCAGGATGATTCGACCTTGATAAACTCAGGATGATTCAATCACGCCGGCGATACCCTCACGGCCGTCAATGGGGCTGCTCCCCCGTCGTAGCCGTATGTGAGTTCATTTAATCTCGCGGTTGCAAAATTAATCGGCGCGAAGATCATCCCCTCTGTAACCTCGTCTGTCACTACCACCTTTACCGTAGTTGCCCCGCGGCGTGATTCCACTCGCACCATGCCGCCATCCGCTATGCTGTGTCTTGCGGCGTCCTTGTCGTTTATCTGTATAAAGGCACCGGGAAACGCCTCTGTCAGATTTTTCGACATCACCGAAAGTGCCCCCGAGTGCTGCATCAGATTGCCGGTTACCATAATCAGCGGATAGCGCTTGTCAGGGGCCTCACTCTCTTCATAGTGCACCGGCACGTATTGCCATTTCTCCTTGCCAGGGTCAATCACCATAGCCGACAGATAGTCCTTCAGGGCGGTATAGGTCTCAACAGACGGCTGCAAATTCATATACCTTGTCAGGTTTCTGAAAATCTGCCAGCCCGCTATGGAATCCCCCGAAGGGGCTGATATCTTCTCCGAGATTTGATTTAGTCCAGCCGCGTTTGTGAATGTGCCCTCCTTCTCAGCCCAGCTTGCCTCAGGTAGTACGATATGGGCGAGGCGCGCCGTGTCTGTGAGCCGTATGTCCTGCACAATCAGCAACTGCAACCGCTTAAGCGTCGCCTCCACTTTCTTCAGGTCAGGACAGATGCCCAAAGGGTCGTCTCCCATTATAAATAGGGCATCAAGCGAGTCCTCCCCGTAGAGCATCTGATAGAGATTTTTCCCGGTGCTTCCTTCGATTTTCTTGTATCCGGGAAGATAGTCCGGCGTTATTCCCATCTGCCACATGCCAAAGGTATTGGCGTACCCGGCTGGCATCTGAAGGGCTGACGGGCCATCGCCTGTAAGCATAATAAGGTTTGCCGCCGAAAGGGCAGTGTTCAGGCCCTTACTGTTCTCCACAAAGCCAAGTGTCATGGCTATCATCCTGGTCTCGGCACCAAGAAACACCCTCGCCATTTCCACAAACTCGTCCTTGTCAACTCCGGCAATACTGGCCACGATTTCAGGAGGATAGGTCTTTACAAGCTCTTCCAGTTCCGAAAAGTTAGCGGCTGCCGTTGACATGTGGTTTTTTAAGTGGTAACCGCCCTCAAGGGCCAGGTACATGATGCCGTTTAACAGGGCATGGGAAGTGCCCGGCCTTACCCGCAGCCATACATCGCTGTGCCGTGAGAGTTTGGTCTCGCGCGGCTCTAGTACAAGGATTTTAGCACCTTTCTTTCTCGCCTCAAGAAACTTTAACCCCCAGACAGGGTGTGTGGAGGTTATATCAGACTCGACCACGAGTATGGCCCCTTTGCCTATGGGGGCATCCAGCCTGATAGGCAGGTTTGACAGGCCAAAGGCCTGAGACACCGTCTTCTGGACTTTTGAAAACCCGAAACAGGATGCGGAATCTATGTTGTTTGTGCCGATTACCTTGCGCGCAAACTCCTGTAGCATGTAGTTGCTCTCGTTTGAGAACTTGTGAGAGCCGATGACGCCAACTCTATCCGGCCCTTTTGTCTTTATAACGTCTGTCAGGCGCTCTGTCAGTATATGCATGGCGTCTTCCCATGTGGTCTCTACAAGCACACCGTCTTTTCTGACAAGGGGTCTTTTCAGCCTGTTTTCGGCGTATATGAAATCCATGCCGTACCTGCCCTTAACACAGAGGTCTCCCTTGTTCACGCCCTTTGTGGCAACGCCCTGCGTCCTGACAATCTTACCCTCGCGCGTATCCAGTGTGATTGTGCATCCAACGCTGCAATATGGACAGATATTGTCGCTGCTTTCAAGAAACCACGCGCTAAAACTGTGCTCAAATGGTTTGTTTCCCAGCGCCCCGACCGGGCATATATCTACACACTGCCCACAAAACTCACAGTCAAGCATCTCCTCAAAGGCCGGAGATACCACCGTCTCAAAACCCCTGCCTATAAAATTAATAGCCCCAACGCCCTGATGTTCCCAGCACACCGCGACACACTTGCCGCAGAGGATACACTTGCTTTGATTTCTTGAAATAAATGGATTTCTGGTGTGCCTCGCAACGGCATATTTCTCCTCCTGAATCCTGTTATTAGACGGACCGTACTGATGGGCAAGGTCCTGAAGGCTGCACTGCCCGGCCTTGTCGCATGTAGGGCAATCCAGCGGATGATGTATAAGAAGCAGCTCTACCATTGTCTTTCTGAGTTTGGCAATCTTAGGGGTATTTGTCCTGATAATCATGCCGTTTTCGGCGGGATATGAGCACGAGGCAAGGGGGCGTGGCTGCCCCTCTATCTCTACGAGACACATCCTGCAACCGCCGTAGGGCTTGAGCTTCGGGTCCCAGCACATGCTCGGTATGTAGATATTATTCTCAATAGCCGCCTGCAAAATGGTCAGGCCCTTCTCTACTCTTACTTTTATGTCATCAATTGTAAGTTCTATCATCGCGCAAACTCCTTCGCACTAAACATCTCGGCAGGGCCTATCTTAACAGCCCCAAACTTGCAGGCGTTATAACAAGACCTGCACTTCACACACTTTTCCTGATTGATTGAGTGGGGCTTTTTCTTTTCACCCACTACCGCCTCTACCTGGCAAGCCCGCGCGCAGGCCATGCAACCCGTACACGCCTTTTCGTCAACATAAAAAGTCGAAAGGTTTTTACAGACCCCCGCAAAACACCATTTGTCCCTGATGTGGGCCTCGTATTCGGCTCTGAAATATCTGATTGTGGAAAGCACGGGGTTTGGGGCGGTTTGCCCGAGGCCGCACAAGGACGCAGACTTGATATCGTCGGCAAGGTCTTCAAGGAGTTCTATGTCGCCCTCTTTCCCTCTGCCTTCGGTTATATCAAGCAGGCGGTGAAGCATAATCCTCGTGCCTACCCTGCACGGCGTACACTTGCCGCATGATTCGTGGGCGGTAAAATCAAGAAAAAACCTTGCAAGGTTGACCATACAGTTTGTATCGTCAAGGACGACCATACCACCACTGCCGACTATTGCGCCGGTCTTCATAATATCTTCATAGGTGACTGGTATATCAAGAAACTCAGTGGGAACGCAGCCCCCTGACGGGCCGCCAAGCTGAACGGCCTTAAAGCTCCTCCCGCGTTTCAATCCTCCGCCGATGTCCTCTATTATAGTCCTGAGGGGAATCCCAAAGGGTATCTCTATCAGCCCTGTGTTGAGCGCCGCTCCGGTGAGGGCAAAGACCTTCGTTCCGGTAGATTTCTCAGTCCCACGGGACTTAAACCAGTCCGCGCCGTTGCGTATTATTGCCGGGATATTTGCAAATGTCTCCACGTTATTGAGGACAGTAGGTTTTTCCCACAAACCCTTGTGGACGGGAAACGGCGGCCTGGGGATGGGCGAACCTCGCTTGCCTTCTATTGAGCGCATCAGCGCAGTTTCCTCACCGCAGACAAAGGCCCCGGCACCCGGATAGATATCGAGGTCAAGATTAAAACCGCTCCCAAGTATGTCCTGCCCTAAGAGGCCGTACTCAACGGCCTGGTCTATTGCCTTACGCAGCCTTCTCACTGCCAGCGGGTACTCTGCCCTGACGTATATATAGCCCTGGCTAGCGCCAATGGCCTTGGCCGCTATTATCATACCCTCCAGTACAACATGGGGGTCGGCCTCCATGATGCTTCTGTCCATAAAGGCGCCCGGGTCGCCCTCGTCGCCATTACAAAGGATATACTTTAAATCTCCCTGTGCCTGTGAGCATAGCTCCCACTTGAGGCCGGTTATAAAACCCGCCCCTCCACGCCCCCGCAGCACGGAGCCTCTTACCTCTTTTATTATTTCTGTGGTGGCCATCTCTCTGAGCGCCTTAGCGGCCCCAAAGTAGCCGTCCACGGCTATATATTCCTCAATGTTTTCGGGGTCTATCATGCCGCGGTTTCTAAGCGCTCCAAGCATCTGGAGATTAAAAAACGGGATGTCTTTCAACTCCTTCAGGGCGGCGTGGGTCTTTGTGTCCTTGTACAAGTTCTTCTCCAGCAAACGGCCCCCAACAAGGTGTTCCTCAACAAGGAGCGGGGCGTCGCCGGGCTTTAGTTTTTCATAAAAAATACCCTCTGGCTGGACAAGCAGCAGCGGGCCGTGGGCACAGAACCCGTTACAGCCCGTCAGGATTACCTTATATTTATCGCTCAGGCCTTTTTCTTTCAGGTTTGCCTCAAGGGCGTCCTTTATTTTCAGGCTGCCACCGGCTATGCACCCTGTGCCTCCGCATAACATCAGCCTGCCTTCGCTGAGGCGGCTTTTGTAGTTTTCCTTAATCGTGTGCAGGGCGTCTATTGTCATTTTTTCCATAGTCTTTTCCTCATTACCAATTCCTCATTATCAATGATAATCTTTGAGTATTTCGTTTGCCTTAGTGGGGTCAACGCCGCCGAATGTATCCGTACCGACTAGCACCACGGGTGCCAGTCCACAAGCGCCGATACAACGTACGGTCTCAAGCGAGAAGAGGCTGTCATGGGTAATTTCACCCTCGTTAATGCCCATAGTGTCTTTGAGTTTTGCAAGTATCTCGTCTGCCCTTTTTACATAACACGCCGTCCCCTGGCACACGCGCACGTTATATTTCCCCATTGGTTTCATCGTGAAGTATGAATAGAAAGAAACCACAGCGTGTACCTCGCTCACAGGGATTTTCATAGTCTTGGCGATAATTTTTTGTACCGAGGCGGGGAGATAGCCAATAAGTTCCTGTGCCTCCTGCAACACCATAATCAGGGCGCCGGGTCTTTTCTTATATTTCTGCAAAATAGCCTTTAATTTCCCCTTGTCATAGGTTTCCACATCCTGTGTGGGCATGGGGACTTTGGGAGGGGTGCTGACGGCCTTTTTCACCGCTTCTGTCAGTGTGTGCGGGAAGAAGGGTTTTGGCAGGAAATCCACTATATCCAGGGCAATGGCGTCTCTTAGCACCGCCTTGGAGGAATAACCTGTCATGGCAATTACTCTGGTGTACTGGTGGTTTTCGTTTATCCATTTAATAAGTTCAAAGCCGTCAATCGTCGGCATTATGAGGTCTGTGATAACGAGGTCAAAGACGCGCTCATCTATAAGGGCCATCGCATCCTTTGAGCTGGTTACGCCGGTGACCTTAAACCCTTCAGCAGACAGCACAGCCTCGCAGCTCCTGATTATAATCTCATCGTCATCAACTACCAGAACATTCATTTCCATTGTATGTCCTCCATTTCAAGTTGCCGAATGCCCAAACGTTGTAATTCCAAATAAGTTAGTTTCTTTTGACAAATGCGCCAAAGTTTCTTAGGACTTCGAGGCCGGAGTTTTGGCTTTTCTCTGGATGAAACTGTGTGGCAATGACGTTGTCTTTCCATATCATGGAAGTAAACTCAATGCCGTAGTCCGTAGTGCCGGCGGTTATGGCCGGGTCCTCAGGCGCGACATAATACGAATGTACAAAATAAAAATACCGATTGTCCTCAATGCCATCAAAAATCGGCGGCTTATTCTTAAATTTGACATTATTCCATCCCATGTGCGGGACCTTTAACGTCGTGACGGGGAATCTGGCCACCCTTCCCTTAAACACGCCAAGCCCCGGGCATCGGCCAAACTCCTCCGACTCAGTGAAAAGCGCCTGAAGCCCCAGACAGATGCCAAGAAACGGTTTGCCTGTCCTGATGGATTTTAAGATCGGCTCAATAAGGCCGAGCCTGTCGAGGTTTGCCATACAGTCCTTAAACGCCCCAACGCCGGGCAGCACCACGCCACTGGCAGAAAGTATATCCGCCGAGCGCTCTGTCACCTTAACGGCAACGCCGCTCTTTAGGAAACCCTTCTCAACACTCTTCAGATTTCCCATCCCATAATCCACTATTGCAATCACCCCTATATGATACGAAATCCAGCGCGGGGATTGCAATTATATTTATACCCAAGTCAGGGCAAACGCACTATATGCGTTTTGTTGTTATTTCAGAGCCAGACTAATTCAAAATATGTAAGCGTCAAGAAAACCCCATCTTTACAGTGGGGGTAGCAGATGTCATAA
>NZ_JBJUSG010000065.1:0-19354 GCF_046044395.1 Candidatus Magnetominusculus dajiuhuensis
CTTTAGGACATTTCTACTTTGGTAGAATAGGACATTTCTATTTTGGTATTACACCTAACATTGGTTTAAATTGCACATTCACACTTTGAGGGCATTTCTGCGGCGTCTCTGAAACACTATACAATTAGGATTCTTCTGTCTAGTTTTACAAGGCAAGTTCCACAGGCGTATGGTAATCATAGGGTTTCTGGTGCTGGTTAAGGCAAAACCTTCTTGATAAAGGTGTCCGCTTCCCTCATAGCTTCTTTGACTAAGGGTACCTGATAAAGCAAACCCCTGTAATATCCAGCTATATGCAGGGCTTCATAGAGGCTGTCAAATTCCCTTACGAGCTTACCTGTCTTGGTGACAGACAGGTGCTTCTTTATGGTCGCCATATACCCGTCAACGGACTTAGGCAATTCTTTACGGGTAAGTAGCCCCTTTTTTATCAGGGCTTCGTTAATGGCTTCGAGTATGGCAAGGTAGGACGTGCCGAACGCTTCACGGACGGGCTTTTTGTCAAGGTAAATATTGTCTTCAATGGCGGCGGCCTTGAGCAGACCCTTAGCTTTTTCCATGTATCGCAGCGCTTCCCCTGCTGTGTGTGTTGGCTTAGGTAATCCCATGCTTAGTTGTAAGACTTTCAGTGTGTCCGCGTCAATGCGGGTTTTGAAACTGATGAAATTTAGGGACACATCCCAATTATGGCTTAGGGTGTGATGCTACGAACTTTCAGGCTTCGCTTCTGTTGATTTCAACTGCCGGTAAGCCTCGCTTGCGTGCTTCATCTGCTGCCTTAGCCAAGCGAGTTCGGATGACGTCAAAGGATGATTGACGTAAGAGATTGCCCCCTTCGGCCTCGGTAAGGGTTGCAACTCCATGTCCGAAGCTGCTGCGCCAAAATTCGTCAAGTTCTTGTCCATATCTTCTCTCCAATGCTTCAAGTGTTTCTGGCCTCAATGCCAAATTCCGGCTGTCCCTGCTTTCCGTTAAGGTAGATACGGCTATAACATGCCCGCCGCTGTCCTCTATAAAACCCCGAAGGTTGGCAATGGTTCCACCCAGCCCTACATGGTCATCTATTATAACATAATCAGCTCCTTTGCATACCTTCCCTGTAAATATCGCCGGTGTTACCATCCGATGCGCCGCTCTGGCGCGGGTATGTCCAACCCTGTTTGACTGCACTATAGAGGACTCTTCAACATCCAGATTGAGCCTGGACGCAATTTCTTGCGCCATTATGGCTGGGATTGCGTTGAAACCTTCCTGTTCAATGGCTCCTACGGCAACCAAAAGGGGTTTTCTTCCACCAATCTGCTCCCGTAGCTGCGCAACAGCCAAATCTGAAATAGTATCCTTAACAAGCTCATAGGCTGCTACAGAGTCTCCAGCTTTAGCGGCCTTATAGCATGGATGCGCATCACGCTCTTCTACGGTCGTATGAATTACAATATCAGGAAAATCCACCGGCCAGGGAGTCCTGTGTATTTCTTTCTGTTGACCTGTATTCATTGTTTTTGCCGCTTCATGGTATAAAGGCTGATTGTAAAGCGTGGTTTTTGTACATAATTATTATTCTAACATATAGGCAAAAAAGAAAATCAGACAAAAAGGGATCTTTCGTCTGATTTTGAGTAAAAAACTCATTATGTCAGCAGCTTGGTATTACTTCCCTTCGTTTTAATCCTCAAAGATACCGGCGCGAAGGTCTTTCTGTGTATCTCGCATGGGCCGTGGACATTGAGCTTTTCCATGTGTTCCTTAGTGCCGTATCCCTTGTGGGAGATGAAGTTGTACAGAGGGTATTTTTCGTGAAACGCGGACATAATAGAATCGCGCAGCACCTTTGCGATTATTGAGGCGGCGGCAATTGAGGCGCTCATCGCGTCGCCCTTTATGACAGCTACTTGCTCACAGGCGACGGTGGGAAGTTTAACGGCGTCTATAAGCAGTATATCCGGCAGTGCGCCTAAGTCTGAAACGGCGGCTGACATGGCAAGCTTCGTCGCGTTTAGTATATTAATCCTGTCTATCTCATCCGCACTGATTATCCCAACGCCTATTGCGAGTGCGTTAACCAATATCTCAAAGAAAAGGCGTTCCCTTTTGGCCGCGGTGAGTTTTTTAGAGTCATTTACGCCGTCTATCTCAAAGGCCGGGTTCAGCGCCACGGCCGCGGCAACGACAGGCCCCGCCAGAGGCCCCCTTCCTGCCTCGTCTATACCGGCGATTACCCTATATCCAGCCCTGCGATATTCGTCGTCGAAGGCATAGAGGGCCTTCATACCACGGCTTTTTTGATCTCGCGCGCCTTTTCCTTTATTTTCGCGTCTTTACCCTTTTTGTGCCTTATGTAATAGAGCTTGGCCTTTCTGACGTCGCCTCTTCTTACGACATCAATCTGCTTTATTATTGGCGAATGAATCGGGAAAATCCTCTCCACGCCGACGCCAAAAGACATCTTCCTCACGGTAACCATTTCGCGCACACCGGCTCCCTTGCGCGCAATTACTATACCCTCGTAAGGCTGAATCCTCTCCTTGTCGCCCTCTACGACACGCACATACACCTTTAAGGTGTCGCCTATGTTAAAAGCGGGGATTTCCTTTCTGTAATTCTCTTCGAGTGCCGTTACTAAATTCATACTTCCTCCTTGAGTTGCTCCATGATTTTATTGTCATCTTCCGTCAATTTCGTCTCATCTATTAACTCTGGCCGTTTAAGAAGCGTCCTTTGCAGGGACTGCCGTCTTCGCCACTTCAATATCTCCTTATGATTGCCGGACATCAGAACCTCCGGCACCCTCATGCCCATAAACTCGGCTGGCCGGGTGAAATGGGGGTATTCCAGAAGCCCGCTTGTAAAAGACTCCTCTATACTTGACCGCTCATCACCCAGCACGTTTGGCAGCAGCCTAGTAACCGCGTCTATTATAACCAAAGCGGGCAGCTCTCCGCCAGTCAATATAAAATCCCCTATGGAGATTTCCTCGTCCACTGATAGGCTTATCCTCTCGTCCACACCCTCGTACCTGCCACATATAAGGACAATCCCATCTTTTTTTTGAGACAATTCCATAGCCTTGTCCTGGTTAAACACCGCGCCCTGAGGGCAAAGCAAGACGGTGTGCTTATTATGGCCGCCTTTTACGTGGGTTAAGGCGTTGAAAAGCGGCTCTATCTTCATCACCATCCCCTGTCCACCGCCAAACGGGTAATCATCCACGGTCAGGTGCTTGTCCGACGCAAAATCCCGTATGTTCGTAACCCCTATTTCTATCAAACCGCGCTCAATAGCCCTCTTTATAATACTTTCGGCAATGTAGAAATCAATCATCCGGGGGAAAATCGTAAGTACATCGAATCTCACCCTAAAAGACCCTCCATGACCTCAATTGTTATATATCCACCGGCTATGTTTATTTCTTTTACGACATCGGCTATGGCCGGTATCAGGCATTCCCTGCCGTCATAGTCCATTACATAGACATCGTTTGCGGGAAATGATAAGACATCTGACACCTTGCCAAGTGTCTCTCCCGATGAGGAAATAATGTTCAGGCCGATTATCTCGTGTATGTAGTATTGGCCGTCCTCAAGTGGGGGCAGCCCGACCCCCTCGGCCTCCATTGACGCGCCGTTATAGAGGACGGCGTCCTCAGGCGTGTCTAAACCGTCAAATTTCAGCACAACGCAGCCCGGCCGAAATTTCTTTGATGTTATATTAAACGCGGTGCCGCTGCCGGAGAGCATGACCTCATCAATAGACGCAAATGCCTCCTCAGATATATCTGACAGCACCGCCTTTAGCTCACCTCTGACGCCCCACGGTTTTATAATCTTGCCGATTACCATTTTATCCTTATATCAAAAAACTGACAAAGGGACATACGTTATAACGCTGCCCCTTCGCCGATATACATTAGCTGCCTATGCAGTTAGCTCCGTTAACCAAAAACTGGATTCCTGCTTTCGCAGGAATGACATATCTATGTGTCCATCCGTCCTGTCTTGTCTGTCATTCCTGCGAAAGCAGGAATCCAGAGCACACTCTACCGAAGTTAACTGCACAGGAAATTATATGTTGTTATTCGAGTATCTCTAAGCTGGCGCGTTTTCCTATCTTGGTACCTGCCGCTGATAGGATTGTCCTCATCGCCCTTGCGGTTTTTCCCTGTTTGCCTATTACCTTACCGAGGTCGTTTGCGGCCACCCTTAGCTCAAAAATGGTTGTCTTTTCGCCATCTACCTCTTGCACGGCCACATCTTCGGGTTTATCTACCAGCGCCCTTGCCATAACTTCCACCAAGTTTTTCATCATGAACCACCTCCGGTTGAACTAGGCCGTCTGAAGCTGCAAGCCGGCTTTTTCTAAAAGTTTTTTAGCGATATCAGTTGGTTTAGCGCCGCATCCAAGCCATTTCTTTGCCTTTTCGATGTCTATTTTGACCTCCGAAGGCTCTGTCAACGGATTATAGCTTCCTATGATGTCAAGAAACCGGCCGTCCCTCCTCTCCCTTGAATCTGCCACTATTACTCTATAAAAAGGCCTCTTGTGCGAACCCATGCGTGTTAATCTGATTTTTACCAATGCTGTCCCTCCATTGTTTTATTGTAATATAATCCCGTCTTTATGTAAAGGTATATTTTTTGTCTCAAAAGGGCATTATATCCGGCATTCTGAAGCCCTTTTTGTTTTTGAACGCCTTCATCATCTTCCTCATGTCCTTGTACTGTTTCAGGAGGCGGTTAATGTCGGCTACTGTTGTGCCGCTTCCCGCCGAGATACGCAATTTTCTGCTCCCGTTTAGTACCTGCGGGTTATTGCGTTCCTTTTTTGTCATTGAGGAAATCATGGCCTCTACTTTTATAAACTGGCTCTCGTCCACCTCAACCCCCTTCATGCGGTTAAAGCCGGGTATCATGTTCAGGAGATTTTGAATCGGTCCCATTGAGCGTATCTTTTTCAGTTGATCTCTCAAATCATCAAGCGTAAAGGAATCGGTCGTAAGCTTGTTTTGCAGGGTTTGGGCCTCTTTTTCGTCAAACGACTGCTGGGCCTTTTCTATAAAACTAAGCACATCTCCCATGCCGAGGATTCTTGATGCCGCGCGCTCGGGATGGAACGGCTCAAGCATATCAATTTTTTCGCCCGTGCCGATGAACTTAATTGGCCTGCCTGTAACCTCCCTTATTGAAAGTGCCGCGCCGCCACGGGCGTCGCCGTCCATTTTGGTCAATATGATACCGTCAATGCCGATTTGCTCGTTGAAAGTCTTAGCGATATTGACGGCGTCCTGCCCGGTCATAGCATCAGCAATAAAGAGGATTTCGTCGGGGTTGACAGCGTCTTTAACCGCCTTGAGTTCCTTCATCAAATCTTCGGCTATGTGAAGACGCCCGGCGGTGTCAAGGATTACAATATCGCGCGCCTGTTTTTTTGCCTCAGCCAGCGCGTTCTTACAGACCGCCACAGGACTTTTATCTTCCTTAGAGAAAAACACCGGTACGTCAATTTGCTTGCCGAGGGTTATGAGCTGGTCAATAGCGGCCGGACGCTGAAGGTCTGCCGCGGCCATCATGGGGCGTCTGCCCAGTGCCTTAAAATGCCTCGCGAGCTTCGCAGAGGTTGTTGTCTTGCCGGAGCCGTGAAGGCCAATCATCATGATAACAGTAGGGGGATTGGGGGATAGACGAATCTTTTCGTTTTCCGACCCGAGCAGGACACACAGCTCATCGTTGACTATTTTTATGACCTGCTGGCCGGGCGTCAGGCTTTCCATGACCCCTTTGCCAAGCGATTTTTCCTTTACCTTTTCGACAAACCCCTTGACGACCTTAAAATTTACATCGGCCTCAAGCAGGGCGAAACGGATTTCCTTCATCGCCGCGTCAATATCATCTTTTACCAGTACGCCTTTGCCCTTTAGCTTCCTGAAAACGGACTCCAGCTTCTCGCTTAACGAATTAAACACTTACATTGACTCCCGCATTGACCCAATTATTAATGTTGGGGGCGACGCATCAGACTAAATGGGCCTCGATCTTTTCTTTGAGCTGATGTTTCGGTACCGCGCCAACGAGCTGGTCAATCTTTTCGCCATTTTTGAAAAGCATCAGCGTGGGAATGCCCATAATCTTGTACTTGCTTGCGATGTCCGGATTTTCGTCGGTATTGAGTTTGAGGACTTTCACCCTCCCCGCGTATTCCTTAGCCATGTCCTCAACGATAGGGGCAACCATCCTGCACGGCCCGCACCACACTGCCCAGAAATCCACCAGCACCAATTCTTTGGCGCCTAACACCTCAGCAGCCCAGTTTGCCGCCGTTGCGTTGATAACACCTTCTGCCATAAAAAAACCCTCCGTTTGCTTTTATTTCACCAGTAACATAATTTCGTACGAGCTTGATTATATGAGTTGCCGCATTCTTTTGTCAACACAGTTTTTATCAATGCCACCATTGACAGTATAAACTAAATTCTGTTATTTTTACCAGATGAAAAGATGTGTAATGGTTTTGCAGTACGTTTTTTTTCTTACAATCTTTTCTTGTGCCGCTGTGGCATACGGCTTCGACGTTAAGGGGTTGCAGCCGCTTCAGCCAAACGGCGTGTTTTCTACCTTTTCGACCTCCACAAACCAGGCTGGCGTATTTTCTACGCAATTCGAACTTGAGCAGTCTGTTGACCCGACTTTCTATCAAATAAACTCCTCTCTTTCGTTTGCCGCAACGGATGAGATAGAGGCAAGCGCCACGATTCCCTATCATCTGAAAACGGGTGAATCGGGGTTTGAGGACGCCGCCATAGGGATTAAATACAGATTTATTGAAGAGGGGCAATATTCCCCTTCAGTTGCGGCCCTTTTGGCCGGAGCGCTGCCCACTGGCAGAGACGTGGTAGGGACAAACGGGAGTATCGGTGGTGGCCTGATTGCGTCTAAGAAAATAGGCCCGTTTAAGACGCACGCCAATGCCCTCGTATATCACCCGTTTAAACATGACCTTGGTACTGAGGTGGATTTAATGCTCGGCGCGGAACTTCAGGCCGCTAATAATCTCAGCGTTCTCACCGAGGTTCAAACGAAAAAAAGCGACGATGTAAATAGATTCGACTACTGGGACTGGAAGATAGGCTACAGGTTCAGGCCGCTGGATTTTCTCTACACCACGCTCTCTGCCGGGTATGGGTTTAAGACCCGCTCGCCGGATTTGCATATTTTCCTGTCGTTTACTATAATATATCCGCCCGCCGGCAAGATATTAAAATACATATACGAAGAGGAAAAGGAGTAGTGCGATGTTTGACTTAGGGATGGATGAGATTGTGGTGGTCTTTGTAATCGCGCTATTAGTGTACGGGCCGAAGGACCTGCCGGAGCTGGGAAGAAAGGCAGGGAAATATATCGCCATGTTTAAAAGGATGGTCAATGACGTCAAGCGCCAGATGGATGCGGAACTCTACGACTACACCAAGCCGATAAAAACCGAAATAGAAAAGATAAACATGGAATCCCTTGAAGCCGCCCGAAGGCATCAGCCGGACATAACACAGACAAACCCTGCCACCCCCGAAAAGCCAGTCCCCGAAATGCAAGCAGATCAGAAACCGGCCACCGGGCCTGAGGCAGCAGCGCCGGAGACGCCCCGCGATGGAACCCCTATAAATGGAAAATGATAAGATGTCCATCTTCGAGCACCTGGGCGAGCTCAGGAAGCGAATTATGATTTCCGTGGCGGCCGTACTTGTGATATTTATCATAACATTTAATTATTCTGAGATGCTCTTAAAAACTCTGGTCATGCCAATCGAAACCAAGATGGCCTTCAGTATTCATTATCCATTTGTTGGCCTTGAGCCAAGCGGCATAAAGCAAAAGACATTGGTCTTTCTTGAACCGGCGGAGGCATTTTGGACGCACTGTAAGCTTGCCCTGATAGCCGCCCTGATGATTGCGCTGCCTGTTATTTTGTCTCAGATATGGCTTTTTATAGAACCGGGGCTTGTGGAGAAGGAAAAGAAGTTTATTATGCCATTTGTAACGGCCGGGACGGTTTTATTTATGATTGGGGCGGTGTTTTGTTATTATATAATATTGCCATTTGCGCTTGGGTTTTTGATGACATATAAGACGGAGAATCTGACGCCGATGATTTCGGTGAGCAATTATGTAGGTTTTACGATGAAGTTTATCCTGGCCTTTGGGGTGATATTTGAGCTGCCTGTTGCGCTATTTGTACTGACGAAAATGGGGCTGGTAACTCCGCAAAAATTGGGCAAGGCAAGGAGGCATGTAATCGTGGCGGCGTTTGTAATATCCGCCGTAATAACGCCGACCCCGGATGCGTTTAATCAAACCCTCATGGCCGTCCCCATAATAGTACTATACGAAGTCGGAATATTGGCGTCAAGATTAATCAGAAAAAAACCGGAGGAAAAAGACCAGACCTCCGAATCCAAGGACTCAACAGGGGATTTAACTGGCCCCAAATAATCACATGCCGTAAAGTTCTTTTACTTGGGCTATCACATCAACGGTTATTGTTTTCAGACCATTATCGGCGGCATATTTTTCTATGCCTTTTTGTGCCATGCCTCTGACCATTTCAGGGATTTGTGACAGTCTCTCTAACGCGTCTTTGTCCCACGGTATGAGCGAATCGGCCTGTTCAGCAATGCTGAGCGGCTCTGTATGCAGTACCAGTTCCCTGATCGCCTTTGATTCCATCGCGTTTGCCGCCAGCCCGAAGCTGTTTCCACAGGCCGGGCATGAAAACGATGTATTCGTTAAGCCAGCCTCGGTACTGCCGGATTTCATATTTACCATTTCCTTCTCGCATTTTAAACACGTAAATTTCATAAATCACCTCCATGAATCTATTAGTTATATTAAGGTAGTATAACAAAATAGCCTGATATATGAAACGCCTTTTTTAAGGCCAACGCAATTGACAGGCCATCGTGCAGTTGTGATATGATTAGTTAGGTGAGCAAGGTGGGTTTTATCATAATGACTATACATAAGTATATTGTTGATGTGAGGTGGGTGCGATAATGGCTTTAGCGTTACTGCGAAGCAACGACTTTGCTGAGAGAGTGAATCAAACATCCTCAGAAGGGGATTTGCGTTCTTTAGAAATAGAGATTTTGAACTATCTGGAAACAAGACCTGCAGATGTAGTAAAAACGATGATAGCATTGATAGCATGTTATATTAAGTTAGATGATATAAAGAATGCCGAAGTAATGCTCGAAAGATGTTATAGCCATGTTAATGGAAACGTACCTTTTTATTTAGAGCTGTTCAAAGCGGCGATAAAAAATAGAAAGGGCAACACAAAAGAAGCCGTTGAGATATTAAGAAAATTGCTTAAAGATAATACGTTGATTGAACGTGAAAGAATATCGGCTCTTGTTTCTCTTGCGGTATATAATTCGAATTTATCAAATTATGAAGAAATACATAAAGTAGTATTAGAGTTGTGGAATATGGTATGCCCTAATTCTAAAATTGATTTTGATGATAATTCATTTTATTCTAGGGTATCGCAATATACTGACGAGGAACCATTAATCAGAGTTATGAGTATTCTGGAGTCCTACTTGAATGGAAAGGAATTATTAAAAGATCAAACATACTCAGATATTTATGAATATATTAAAGATTACTCAAATAATAATCAGGACATAGATGATGTAATCCCATATGAAGATATTGATATAGAATTCCCTGATATAAAATACTTTTCTCTGAAAATAATCTCAAAGCCTATGTCAATTGAGGAAGAGTTCGATTTAGAACTTTATATTTACAAACTAATCATATCTAAATATCCAGGTGTATTAGTGTTGGTTAATGTTATAGGAAATAGCCGTGTTTCAAATTGATCATTTTAAAATAACAGCAGAAGAACTTCCATGTCTTAATTATATAAATAAGGATATTGCTGAAGCAGTTAGCAGGACAACAATCGGAAGATATTATTATTACATATTTCTTAAATATAGAGAAACAATATACCATGCGTTAACTGTTGATGGTAAAAATCAGATGAAGAGTCAGAGACGAAATATACACTATTTAATTCAAAAAATTATGGCTAATTATTATAGAACTGACATCTCAGGGAAACTAAAGTACTTAAGGGATGTACGTAACTTATGTGACTATGAGTTGGATGCAATTATTGATAAAAATACTATCAATAAAGCCAAACTTATAGTATTTTATTTAGAAAGAGAAATAACCTCAATAAAAGCTGGCGCTCAATTAAATAATGCTTTTATTAAGGCTTTAAAAGATATAAAGCATCCTATAAAATGACGCCTTATCCCACCGGCAGATATGCCCTTGGATTTAATCTCAAATCTGCGAAATCGCCTTTCAGAAATTGCTCATAGGCGGCCGCTCCTATCATCGCGGCGTTGTCTGTGCAGAGTGGTTTTGGCGGGACGTAGGTTTCAATCCCCTTTAGCCGCGTTATGCGTTCTCGCAGTCCGTCATTGGCCGCAACTCCGCCCGATAGCGCGACTGATGTGATGTTCTGCTGAGCAGTCGCCCATTCTATTTTCCTTATAAGGACATCTATAACAGCGGCCTGAAATGAGGCGCAGATGTCTTCTACTGTGATGTTGGACGCGTTGTTGGCGATGAAACTCCTTACTGATGTCTTCAGGCCGCTGAAGCTGAAATCCAGCGTCTGCGGCATGTACGCACGTGGAAAGGGCACCGCGCGCGGGTTGCCTTTGTGTGCAAGCCTGTCTATAATCGGGCCTCCCGGAAACCCCAGTCCGAGCATCTTGGCCACCTTGTCATAGGCCTCCCCTGCGGCGTCGTCGCGGCTGCGGCCAAGCTCTCTGTATCTCCCACGGCTGTCCACCCTGTAGAGGCTTGTGTGTCCCCCCGACACGACGAGGGAGATAAACGGCAGCGTGGGCGGCCCCCCCTCTTTTAAAAAGGCGGAGCAGATATGCCCTTCAAGGTGGTTTACGCCTATAAGCGGGAGCCTATGGACATAGGCCAGGGCCTTGGCAAAGGCCGTCCCTACGATTAGTGAGCCTATGAGGCCGGGGCCTTTGCATACGGCTATCGCGCTGACAGCGCCAAAGGATATGGCCGCCGATGTCAGCGCCTCGTCAACGACGCCTTCTATGATTTCAAGGTGCCTTCTGGCGGCAAGCTCCGGCACTATGCCGCCAAATCGCTCGTGAACCCCGTTTTGCCCTGATACGACGTTTGACAGTACCTCGCTACCGCCGCATACCACCGCCGCCGACGTATCGTCACATGACGTGTCAATTGCAAGTATTGCCTGACTCATCAAACGTGCCTGTCCTCAGTTGTCAACGATGGTCACTCCCTCAGGTGGGGTAAACTGAAACATCTCGTCTGAGAGACCGACATTTACCTTTACGCCCTGCAGGGTGAGTTCAACGGTGTTGTCGTTTTTGTCGTAGAGGACTATCTTCTTTATCGGGAATGGGGAGTCCTTTGATGGATAGACATCGAAGTATTTGACCTTAAACGAGGGATTTTTGGGCGTAAGGCGCATAACGTCTTTTTTTTCCGCAATGTCATAGTCTTTTTCTATATCTTTCAGTCCCCTTAGCAGCGCGAGGGGTGTTTGGGCTATGGCCGCCTCGTCCAGTTTTGAGCGCATGGCCTGATTGTGCTTCTTTTTGTATATCGTAAGCTCATCGTCGTTTATGTAAACCTCCTGTTCGTCTTCACCCTCGTACCGCCATGACATCTTTGACGGCGGCTTGATGCTGAATTGACCTTCATAAGTCATTTCCTTGTTCAGGTCCTTGATGCGGCTCAACTGCGAGAACTTGCCGCTTATGTCTTTGAACGAGTCATAGGCGGATTTGATTTTCATAAAAATCGGGCCTGCGGCGTCGGCCACCGACACCATTAACAAGACACATAACGCCGCTGACACCATTTTTACCGCGCTTAAAACTGTTTTCACTTTCATTTCAACGTACCCCCTTCATAAATAATACAACTTTTATTGTTCTCAACAAGATAAACAAGTCAAGCCCTAAAGACCAGTTCATCATATACCAGATGTCCAGTCTTATTCTATGCTCATACGTGGTTGAACTCCTGCCTGAGACCTGCCAGAGGCCGGTTATCCCGGGCGGCACCTTCGTAATGTCTTCAATTTCGTTTGCAATTGCGTACATCTCTCTCTTAAGATATGGCCGTGGACCGACGAGGCTCATCTCACCCTTGAGGACATTGAGGATTTGTGGAAGCTCATCAAGGGAGGTCTTCCTCAGGAACATCCCAATGCGTGTTATACGCGGGTCGTTGCTGAGTTTCCAGTGTCGCTCCCACTCGTCTTTCATTGCCCTGTTGCTTTGCAGGAGTTCTTTTAATATCCTCTCTGAGTCCTGCACCATTGTGCGAAACTTGTAGCAGTTAAAAGGCCGCCCTCCTATTCCTATTCGCTCCTGTTTATATATGACCGGGCCGGGTGAGGTAAGTTTCGTTATAATCCCTATGACGGCCATTAACAACAACAAAAATGGCAGCAGCACTATGCCTACTAATAGGTCGAATGCCCGTTTTATTATCCTGTTTGACATGGATTTCAGATTGTTTTTGACCTTCAGCAGGAAAATCTCCTCGTAAAACAAATGCAGAAGCTCGGTGTTTAGGAGCGCTATGCCGTAGAGATTGGGGACAATCATCGTGTTTTTAACTTTTTGCTGTACCTCATAGGCCAGAGAGGATATCTTGTCAGGGCCAAGAGACGGCATGGCTATGATAATAGTGTTGATTTGGAGTTCCTTGATGAACCTGGTATAGTGCCTGACCTGCCCAAAAACCTTCTTCCCGTCTATATACGTGCCGATTCTATCAGGCTTATCGTCCAGATAGCCCAACACTTCGTAGCCGATGTGCCGCTCTCTTTCAAGCCACTGTGAGATGAGTTTACCAGTCTTGCCGGCCCCAAGTACGAGGACTTTCTCCTTCGTAATGCCCAGCGCAAAGAGCATCTTTTTCCCATAGAGATGAAAAACAGGGAATATAAAGATACTCAAAATCCACAATGACAGGATTACGGGGCGTGAGACCAACCCTTGTGCCTTTCCAAGCGTTACCACGGCCATAAGTACCATAAAAGACAGCGTGTTGGCGTGTATCAGTTTTTTCGATTCGTTCCATAACGGTATCCTGCCCGTGTATATGTTGCTATATGCGATGAAAAAGATAAAAATCGCGGGCATCCACAACAGTCCGGCGTAATAGATAAAGGAATAATTCGGCGTCAAAGGTGTATAGAACAAGGGGAAGACCCTCTCCCTCACATACCACGCGCCGTACAGTGTAACATAATACGCGGCTATATCAAGGGCGATAAGCGAAATAAACTGTATAACTCTTTTCATCTCAATATCTTTTCCATATACGGTACTTTTTCTAAGGTCTCAATGGTTGCAAAAAAACACGATACATTTGTTATAATACATTCCGGCTATAAAGTTCAAATGAGCGTGTGTTGAAAGTTCTGCTGCGGCGCAACAGGCGGTAGCGGCGGAAGCGGGCGGTTGCGGCAGAATAAATGAGAAAGGCCAGGGAGTAAGGAAATAAATGAAAAAGGCTCTGATACTAAGCGGCGGGCAGGGGACGCGGTTGAGGCCCCTCACGCATACCATAGCAAAGCAGCTCGTGCCGGTTGCCGGCAAGCCCATACTGGGTTATGTCTTTGACCATATTTGCGAGGCAAAGATAAGAAAGGCGGGCATCATCATCTCCCCTGAGACCGGCCAGGCCGTGAAGGACTATTTAAAGGACGGTATGCCGTGGAACATAAAGACAAAGTACATTGTGCAGAAAAAGCCGCTTGGCCTTGCTCACGCTGTCCTGTCTGCAAAGTCTTTTTTGCGGGATGACGATTTTGTCATGTATCTGGGCGATAATCTCCTGAGTTCGGGGGTTCGGACGGCTATTGCGAGGTTTAAAAAGAATAAGTCTGACGCTATGATTTTTCTCAAAAAGGTGGAAGACCCGCGGCGCTTTGGCGTGGCCCGGCTTGACCCGGAGGGCAAGGTCATCGAGCTTATGGAAAAGCCCCAAAATCCCCCATCCAATCTCGCCCTTGTCGGGGTCTATATTTTTACGAAAAGAATATTTGACGCCATCGCCCGTATAAAACCCTCCCAGCGCGGGGAGCTTGAGATAACCGACGCCATTCAGGAATTAATCAACATGGGCTGTGCCGTGGACAGCGAGATACTCGACGGCTGGTGGCTTGACACAGGTAAGAAAGACGACCTCCTTGAGGCAAACAGCATCGTCCTTGATGAGTATATAAAGTTGGACATCAAAGGAAAAATGGACAAGGACAGCCACACAACTGGCAGGGTAACCATAGAGGCCGGCTCCACTGTAACACACAGCAATATTCGTGGCCCTGTTAAAATAGGGAAGAACTCTACTATTGAAAATACCTTCATAGGTTCATTCACAAGCATAGGCGATAACGTTACCATAAGAAACTCCGCCATTGAGCACTCCGTGATATTGGATAATGCCTGCATTGAGGGCATCGAGCGCCTTGAGGACAGCCTTATCGGCAGGGGGGCTAAGGTAATAAACAACGCTCATCAGCACAAGGCCTTGCGGCTTATGATAAGCGACGATTCGGTTGTCGAAGTATAATAAAGATGTGTTAATAGGAGACAGCAATGAAGATTCTCGTCACAGGCTGTTGTGGTTTTATAGGCTCTAATTTTGTCAGATATATGCTTAATAAATACCCGGATTATGAGATATATAATCTGGACGCCCTGACCTATGCGGGTAATTTAGACAACCTAAGGGGAATTGACTCCGGCAGATACCATTTCGTAAAAGGCTCTATTGGGGATGATGCCGCTGTAAGAGAACTCCTTAGCAAGATTGACGGCGTTATTAACTTTGCCGCCGAGAGCCATGTTGACCGCTCAATAGAGAATTCCCGACCTTTTCTTGATACCAATGTCATAGGGTTGCATGTCCTCCTTGACGCCGCGCTAAAGGCGAAGATTCAGAGGTTCGTCCATGTCTCCACAGATGAGGTATATGGAAGTCTTGAGACGGGCGACGCCAGGTTTACCGAGACCACCCCGTTTGACCCTAACTCTCCATATGCCGCGTCAAAGGCGGCAGGGGATTTGCTCATCAAGGCATTTTTTAAGACATACGGGTTTCCGGCTGTCACCGTGAGGCCATCGAATAATTATGGCCCGTACCAGTTTCCAGAGAAATTCATCCCCCTTATGATAACCAATCTCCTCACTGGTAAGCCTGTCCCCGTATATGGGCAGGGGACAAATGTCAGAGACTGGCTGCACGTCGGCGATAACTGTAAGGCCATAGATATGGTGTTTCACAAGGGCAGGGAGGGCCAGGCCTACAACATTGGCGGCGAGAGCGAACGAAAAAATATTGATATATTGCATATGGTCATGGATATTATGAGCAAGGCAGGGGCGGCCAAAATAACGGGAGAGGCCGCGTTTAAATATGTGACAGACCGACCGGGGCATGACTTTCGCTATGCCCTTGATAACGCGAAGATTACCGCGGAGCTTGGCTGGAGGCCCGAAACAAAAATAGAGGACGGAATTGCCGACACTATAAAATGGTATATTGACAACGAATGGTGGTGGCAGTCACTGAAAAAGCGGCTTGCCGCTGAGAGCGAGGGGTTCTGGAAATGAAAATCTTTGTAGCCGGTGCGGGCGGGATGTTATCCACAGACATAATACCAGTGCTATCACAGGGACACACATGCGTCGGGGCGACGATTGACGAAATGGATATAACCTCAATTGACTCCGTACGCGGCATAGTTGATAAGCACTCCCCTGATGTAATCGTGAACTGTGCGGCATACACTAATGTTGACTTTGCGGAGAAAGACCGTGATGTGGCAATGCTTGTCAACGCCACCGGCACCCAACACCTGGCTATGGTATGTGCCGAGCGCGATATCCCCCTGTGCCACGTCAGCACGGATTATGTATTCAATGGCAACAGCACCGTCCCATATACACCGTTTGATGATACCGACCCTGTCAATTTCTATGGATTTAGTAAGATGGCCGGTGAGAAATACGTCCAGTGGATTTTAAAGAAGTTTTATATAGTTCGAACGAGTTGGCTTTACGGGCGCTTCGGCAAGAATTTCGTAAAGACGATCCTTGATTTAAGTGGCAAGATGGGCACATTAAGGGTAGTCAACGACCAGAAGGGCAACCCCACATGGACGGTGAGCCTCTCACACGGCATCAAGGCCATTGTGGAAAGCGGCAAGTACGGGATATACCACGTTACAGACGCCACTGACGGCACGCTGAGCTGGTTTGATTTCACAGTGGAAATCCTCAGACTAAGCGGCAAGCCTAACAAGGTTATCCCCGTTACGTCAGATGAGTTTCCAAGACCGGCAAAGAGGCCGGCATATTCTGTCCTTGATCTGTTGGCAACATCATATTCGACACCGTTTAAGCCGCGCCCATGGGCCGAGGCCCTTGCCGAGTATCTAAAGTCGGAGGCCGCCGGGGCATAATGCCTGACAAATATGACTACCTCGTAGTTGGCGCGGGTTTTGCCGGTTCAGTTATTAGTGAACGCCTTGCCTCAGAGTTAAACAAGAAGGTCATGCTGGTTGAGAGGCGCTCTCATGTTGGCGGCAATTCATATGATTGCTATGACGACGCCGGTATTTTGGTACATAAATACGGCGCGCATATATTTCATACGAACCATGGCGACGTCTGGCAGTACGTGAATAGGTTTGCCCAATGGAACGGGTATGTCCACCGGGTGCTGGCATATGTGGACGGCCTGAAACTCCCTATTCCCATTAATTTGACGACGGTAAATACGTTGCTCAGGAAAAATTTCAATGAGCAGGGCCTCAGAGACTACCTTGCCTCTGTGCGCGTGGACATTGGCGAGATAAAAAATTCACGGGATGTCGTCTTGTCGCAGGTCGGGGAGTTTTTCTACGAGAAATTCTTTAAAAACTACACATACAAGCAGTGGGGAGTATATCCAGAGGCGCTGTCGCCCGAGGTGACTAAGCGCATCCCACTGAGGTTCAACACTGATGACAGATATTTTGGCGACAAGTACGAGGGACTTCCAGTGGATGGTTTTTTTAAACTCTTTGACAGGATGCTTGACCACAAAAATATCACCATAACGCTCAACACAGATTACAAAAAGATTATCAACGATGTGAAGTTTGACTACCTTATTTATACCGGCCCGATAGACTATTTCTTTGACAACATGCACGGCGAGCTTCCCTACCGCAGCCAGCGTTTCGAGTTTGAAACCCTTGACGTGGAATACTACCAGGAAGTGGCCGTTGTAAACTATCCAAACGACCACCTGTTCACGAAGATAACAGAGAGCAAGCATTTCACAAAGCAGCGCCACCCGCGCACGACAATAGTTCGCGAATTCCCGGAGGCCGTAGGGGAGCCATACTACCCTGTTCCGATGGAGAGCGCCGCGGCGATATACGCAAAATACAAAGGAGAGGCGGACAAACTCAAGACCGTTTATTTTGCGGGCCGCCTTGCGGAGTATAAATACTACAACATGGACCAGGCGGTAAAGAGGTCACTGGATCTGTTTCAAACTATCGCCACCAGTAAATAAGACAAGGGAGACCGGTGATGAAAATATTAGTGACAGGCGGTGCGGGTTTTATAGGCTCAAACGTAGTGGATGGTTTTATAAGCGCCGGGCATGATGTGGTTATCGTAGATAATCTCTTTACCGGCAAGCTGGAAAATATAAACGCAAAGGCCAAACTCTACGTCATGGATGTGCGCTCTGATGAGCTGAAGAAAGTGTTTGAGATAGAAAAGCCCGACATAGTTGACCATCACGCCGCGCAGATGTCCGTGCCGGCCTCAGTTGCCGACCCCGCGTTTGACGCGCAGGTAAATGTGCTTGGGGCGGTGAATATCCTTCAGTGTGCCGTTAAATATGGCACGAAAAAGATTATCTTCGCCTCCACAGGCGGGGCCATCTACGGTGAGGCAGACGTTATTCCCACTACTGAGACATATCCGGGGAATCCACTGTCGCCCTATGCGATAACAAAACAAACGACCGAGCTGTTTCTGCATTTTTACGCCCACCACTATGGTTTAAAGTATACAGTATTGAGATATGCCAACGTCTATGGCCCGCGCCAGGTGCCTCACGCGGAGGCTGGGGTGGTGTCTATTTTTATGGAGAAGCTTATATCCGGGGGCCTTCCCACGATATACCATTACGAGGAGCAGCCTGACGGCATGACACGCGATTATTGTTGCGTGAAAGACATAGTAAGGGCAAACGTGATGGCCCTCAGCGCTGGTGATTTAGAGATTATAAACATAAGTTGCGGCATTGAGACCAGCACAGTGCAGCTCTACAGGACAATCCTTGAGGCACTCAGAGAAAGGGCAATAGCGAAAGACGCAAAGTTTGACAGCCCGCACAAGGGTCCAGCCCGAGCCGGGGACATCAGGCGAAGCTGCCTTGACAGCTCAAAGGCGGCAAAGACGCTCAAATGGCACCCGGAGTACGATTTGAAAAAAGGCATCGCCGTCACGGTAGAGCATTTTCTGCGTTAGTTGCCGTTTTACAAGGGAAAAGCGAAGGAAGGAATCATCCAAAAAATGGCTTTTATCTGTTTATGAGAAAAATAACCCTCCCTCTGCTGATAGGAGGACGGACGTTACCAGCAATTCACGCGACGCAACGACTCCTGCACCACAAGGGAAGGATAACTATAGGCTACCACAGCCGGACGAGGGTGTCAAGGGGGACTAAAACCGATTTGCGCTATGATGAAAGTAATAATCAGAAAGATACGGGGTAAATAGTTACAACCGCCATATTATTTAATCAGCCGTTACTTAATCAGCCCTAACAGCTTGAACATGACGGCCATTATGCTGGCCTGTGCGACGAGCATGGCGGCTACCCACTTGATAATTTCGGATTTAGACGATTCTATCTTAACTTCAAGCCTGGAGATGTCTTCTTTCGTGGATAAATCCTTACGAGAGTTTGCCTCTGACTCGTTAATGACCTTGATGAAGGCCTCAACGCCGTCGTCGCCAAGCCTCCTTCTCAACACCTCTGGTATCGCTATCACGCTCATGTCTCCACTATAACATATTTCCCGACTTTTCTCAACACCAATTTTTCAACGTCAATTTATCAACACCCATATCAGGGCACAAACGCACTATGTTTTCTTTGTCTGTCCTTGTCATTTTCTTCTTTGTCTGTCATTCCAGCTAACAGACTGTGTCATAATTACGTGGACTAATTCGTATTGCATTAGCGATAATTAT
>NZ_JBJUSG010000066.1:0-19085 GCF_046044395.1 Candidatus Magnetominusculus dajiuhuensis
CTGTACGGTTCGGAGGGAGGGGAGGTGAGAGCCTTCCCTACCCCTATTGTCCTTAATATCTCAGAATAGGAAAAATCATCACGAAACAACCATTTAAGGGACGATTACGGACAAGCCGGAATGACAGAAAGAGACAATAATGGCAACAAACTAAGCAACTACCGCTTACATATGATGGAGAACGAAATTACCGTGGTGGAGAGTTTTCCAGAAGCGACAAAACAGTAAGGCAAGTGCTATACTATGTTCATGAATGCCACTATCGGGATTGAAAAAGATTTTGATCTTACAGAGATTATCAACGGTGAGGAAGTCATGACGCCTAGTCCATTCAGGAAGCACCAACGAATAGCCGTGAAGATTTTTAGACAGTTAGATAGATTTGTTGAACAAAAGAAACTGGGATTTGTATATTTTTCTCCTCTTGACGTTATCTTTGAAGAAGGTGAAAACAGGCTTCAACCCGACATCTTCTTTGTTAGAAATGAAAACGAAGGCATAGAGCAGGACTGGATACGTGGCGTGCCTGACATGGTATGCGAGATAATCTCCCCCGGGACATTAAACAGAGATATATACATTAAGAAAGAGATATACGAGAGATACGGCGTACCGGAATATTGGGTCATATTCCCTGATTTTATGGCTATAGAGATATTAACTCTCGAAAGCGGCAAATATATGCGGTACTCATTTGCGGAGGTTGAAGGCATGGTCGCGTCTAAAGTCATTGGTGGCCTTCAGGTTAACGTCAAAGATATATTTGAGTAACTGTCCTGATTATTCCCTCAAACTCCTGTTTGCTCTTCATTATATCGTAGCTTTTTGCCGTAGTAAACCCGTTTTCTCTGATGGATTTTCGTAGTTCATCATCTTGCAGGGCGTTGAGGAGCGTTTTTTTGACATCTTCAACATTTGGCCGCGTCACAAAGGCGTTATAGCCATCTTTAACGTATGGAACTGTACCGGTTGTCAGCACCACCAAGCCGCAGGCCATCGCCTCAAGCGGGAAAAGGCCGAAGCCCTCGTGGCGCGATGGGTATAGTAATATGTCTGCACTGCTTAGGATTCGCCGCAGCTCATCGTCGCCGGGTCTGCCCAAGTGCTTTGTTTTTAGATGAAATTCCACGGCGTCGCCGCATACCCATACCTCCGCCTTGTCCTTCAACTCACCGGCTGTCTCGTTCAGTACGGCGGTGGTTATGTCAAATCCCTTTCTGAACGTGTCCCCGCGTGACAGGACAACTATCGCCGACCTGCCTTGTTTTCCCCTGATTAACGCGTCATTGGCTTCGGGGTAGAATCTCTGGTGGTCTATGCCCAGGACCACTGTCTTGAGTTTGTCGTCAATGTTCTTAACAGTGCCGAATTTTTCTTTGAGTATGTCCGTAAGAACACTGGATATAGATATACTGAAGGCCCCTCGGCGCGAGAAATATATTTTATATAAGAGATCAATCGCCGCCTGTTGAACGGGGGTTTCATAGTACAGCGCGTCATAGGCCTGGGCAAGATATACCACCGTGTTTCTTAGTCCAAGCGGGATGGCAAGGTGGATAATATCTACAAACACGATATCATACGGCAGTTTCCTTATAGCGCCGCTTAGTATCGTCCCAATTGGTGTGGGAATTTTTATATATTCGAGCCTTATGGCGGGTTCCAGGGAAAAAACGGTATCAAGCACATTCAGGCAAAACGTGACCTCGTATCCGGACTGCGCCAGATGGTTGGCGTATTCTATAACCGCCCTGTCGCCGCCCCTGTTTCTTAGGGAATATCTGTAAAAACATACCTTCATGAGTTAGTTTATTCCCCACAGGCGGCCATACCTTATTATGCCGACAGACAAGAGCCAAATGATAACCGTAAGGGATAAAAGTCTGTCGCCCGTCATAGCGTCTGTCGGGTCGCCCCTACCTTCTTTGGCAAGCATCAAATATCTGAACAGCCCGAAAGTAACAACCGGCACGGTATATAGAAAGTTCTTGTACTGCTCTATCGTGTACATGGCATAAAACACAAGCGACGCCGAGGCGGTTATAAGGAGTATGTCATTAAGCAGCGCCGGTGTAAAGCCGGTCAGGCTCTCCCTGTGTGCCGCGGCATTTTCATGGAGGAGTTTCGCCTCGCCGATTCTCTTGCCCGTGGCAAGCATGAGTGAAATCATAAACATTGAGAGAAACAGCCAGTCCGAGATAGGTACGGCAAATGCCGCCCCTCCGGCAAGCACCCTCACCACAAATCCCGACGCTATACAAAAGATGTCCAGCACCGCCGTGTTCTTAAATGACATAGAATAAAATGTCTGTATGGACAAGTAGACGATTATGTATGCGAGGAATGTGTAATTAATAAGATAGGCCATAGCAGCCGATGCGGTCAGCAGCAATGCGACTATCGCGGTGCCAGTTGCAATAGAAACCTCCCCTGAGGCAATCGGCCTCTGTCTTTTATCCGGGTGCAAGCGGTCTGTCTTTCTGTCGGCGATGTCGTTAATAATATATGAGGCGCTCGCGGCAAAAGAAAACGCCAGAAAGGCTATTGGAGCCGCAGAGAGTGTCCCCCATGAGAGCAACTCCCCTCCAAAAAACGGCGCGGCAAACAGGAACATGCCCTTAACCCAGTGCTTTGGCCTCAGAAGTCTGATAATATTGTTCATTCGACCTATCCTCTTAATCTATCTGCACATAATACCTTATTACGATTACAAATAGCGCTAACATCAAAGAAAACAGCAGGTAAGCGCCCATTACTAACTCACGCAGGCGGCCTTTTCCTAAAAATTTTACCAGAATATTGTTGCCCAATAACATAAAAAGCAGCGGCAGAAGCGGTATAACATACCTCGGCTGCAGGCCGTCAATGAACGAATTGCCAACTGGCGTCCAAATCAGATACTCCGACAGGGAAAACAAAAAGACGCAGGAAAATATGGCCGTAAAAATTATCGCTTTTTTTCTTATACTGATATTAAGCGGCCCCTGTGCGGCAAACGCCGCGACCAGCGCCAATACCCATACGTAAGATTTCTGAAATATCTCCGGCATATTCGTATCCAGCCACCCCATCTTCCCTACAACGGTAAACCAGCCAAACCGGCACTGCCTCACAATAGTCCTGATAAACGTCCCCACGTATCTAAGAGGCTCCTGCAGGACAAAGCTCAACTGTCTCTCCGGCGACACGTCAAGCCCATTATTATACGCCACTACCAGATAGCCAACCTTTGACGACCACCAGAGATTGACCGAAAGATTAACTATAAACAATACGCTAAAGGCGGCTATATAGCCCCTTTTCGATGGGAAAAATGACTGTGGGATGAGAAAAAAACACAGCAGCAGGGGAAAATACGCATGTTTTGACATCGTAAGAGGCAAGGAAAGCAAGAAGATGACGAGGAGGTTCATTTTGAGATGCTCTTTGTCAGAGGCCGCCCTCAGCACCGCCGCGGTAAACAGAAAGCTCACGGCGTTGGTAAACGCGTCCGCCGAAAGCGACGCCCCCTGAAACAGCGACAAGGGCATCAGGGCAGCAAAGACGAAGAGCCACTTATAGGCGGGTGCCGTCCTTATTGACAAATACATCAGGGCAAGCCACACAAAAAAATTTGCCAGCCGCCCGGCATACACTAACCACAGCACCGTTACCCCTAAGTGCCTTCCGGCGTAAATAGCCGCCGCCTGCGGTATAAACGGCACCGGGCTATAGAGCACCGTGTAGTGGAAATTCAGGAACGCCCTGCTGTCTTCATTAATAGGGATATTAAACGCCTCAATGATTTCACTGGCTTCCTGTTTGTTTTCCGGGTGGCCGGGGATGTTCTTAGAGAGAGTTTTTGCAGTTTTGATTAGTGATTCGGGCAGCATACCCCCGACATCACCGTCGCGCCGTTCAGATAAAACCTTGCCTTCTGAGATTTGATATGAGCGGTAAAAATGGTTTGTCTCATCGGGGGCCTGAAAGGGCGGTATTGTGATTACAAACAGTAGGCCAAAGACAATCCCAAGGATAAGAAAGACCTTTTCAGGCGCGTAGGCAGTCTTTTCGATGCTCATGGGGTCAGCACCGATTTAAATGTGTCGTTGATGACTTGGGCGTTGGGTGCACGGCGCCTTGCCTCTTTGAAACTCAATACGGCCTCATCTTGTCTTCCCATCTCCTTAAGCACAAGCCCCCTCTGTAAAAACAGTTCCCAGTTGTCAGGCAAGGTCGCAATGCCTTTGTCTATATATGCCAGCGCGTCTCCGTACTGACGCAGCCCCATTAACGCCATCCCTATGTACTTATATACTAATGTATTCTGAGGGTTGATTACCAATACCTTTAGAAAAAACTCCAGCGCTGTGGTATATTTTTTTTGCTTTAAGAAGGAAATTCCAAGTTTGAACACAGGGGTATCGCCCCAAACCGCCCAGTAAGGCAGCGATTTCTCAAAATAGGAGGATGCCTCCGCCTTCCTGCCTTTTATAATCAGGGCGCTCCACATGTTGAAATTCAGGGCCGGGTAATCCGGCATGATAATCAGGGCACGCTCGAATTGTTCAATGGCCTCGTCTGTCCTGCCAGTTGACAGCAGGTGTGTCCCGTATAGATTGTAGGCCAGGAAATTATTTTCTGTCACGTCAATGGCGTGTTTAAAAAGCGTGCCCGTGTCCTGCCAGTAGCCGGTTTGTTTGTACGTCAGAAGCGACAGGACAATAATTACAGAAGCGGCAGAGAGCGTCAGGATAGTCTTGTTATTCTGAAGGATGTCGGAAATTCCCCATGAGACAATTATAAAGACACCAACAAAGGGAATATAGGCATAGCGGTCTGCTATCGGGGCGGCAGATGTCTGCACAAGCTGAAGCACCGGCAATAGCGTCACCAAAAACCAGAGCCAACCGGCTAAGACGTATGGGCGGGACTTTCTAATCCAAACAGCAAGCACGGTAATAGCCGCAAGGGCAAGGGCAGAAAGCACCACCGGCCATAGTGAGCTGATGTCTTTATAAGGATAAAACACAGAAAGGGCAACAGGCCAAACGGCCTTCCCTAAATATGTCATATAGGAAAGCGCGGCGCTTGACAGGCGATAAACGGTGGAAGACTCCGACAGCGGTGCTACGGCCTCGTTCTTAGCCTGAGCGTATATCGTAAATAGGCCAGACAATAGGGAGAGCGCAAAAAATGGCGTCTTTTCTAAGATTAACGGCAGTGCCGATTTTATCCGAAACCTGCCAAGCGGCCAGAAATCAAGAATGAGCATCACAAGCGGCAGCGTCACGGCCATCGGTTTTGACATCAGGGCGCACAGATAACTCAATAATACGACAACGTAACGGCCAACCGCCGGGACCCTTGCGTAATTGACATAGGCAGCGGCGGTGATAAACCAAAACAACGCGCATAGCACATTCTTCCTCTCAGACACCCACGCCACTGACTCCACATTTATTGGGTGAACCGCAAACAGCGCGGCCACAAAGGCGCTCTGCCATAACTTTCCAGTTGCATACTTCAGGAAAAGAAATACGGCCGCCACCGCCCCCATGTGAATCACCAGGCTGCTCAGGTGGTGGCCGCGCGGATTTAACCCGTACAGAGATATATCGCCCATATGTGAAATCCACGTAAACGGGTGCCAATAGGAGAAGTAGGACGTTTTTAACGCCCATAGGATACTGTTTATAGTGATGCCGCCCTGTATGTTGTAGTTGTCAATTACGTATTTATAATCGTCATAATTGACAAAGCCACAGTCCTTGAGGCCGAAATATGCCCCGAACGTAATAAGGCAGAGGGCAAGGATAACCGGCATTCTCAGATTATTATCGCGTATCAATTTTTTTTCTCAAGAATGTCAAGTTTGTTCCTTGCCGGTGCGTATCTCGGATTAAGGGCAAGGGTTTCTTTGAATGCCGCCGCCGCCTCAGATGGCCGTCCCAGGGCAATGAGCGCAAGGCCGCGGTTAAAGACCATCTCCCATGTGCCGGGATTAAGAGAGAGACCACGGTTGAAATACGTGAGAGCCTCATCGTTTTTTCCCACGGCCATCAGCGCAAGGCCCACATAGTTCATCGCGTCAAGTTCTTTGGGGTTAAGCTCCAGCGATTTTTTGAAATATACGATGGCCTCGCCGTAGTTCTTCTCTTTCATATAGGAAATAGCAAGGAGTTTATACAGATGGGGCTGTCTGCCTTCTTTCCAGTATGGCAGCGAATTATTATAATACTTTTTGGCCTCCTCCGCCTTTCCCAAATACGTAAGCGTACTCCACGCGTTGAAATTAAGCAGCGGGTCAGCGGGCATTATCTCAAGCCCCTTGTAAAACTCCTCAAGCGCCTCGTTGAATCTGTTTTGTTTGAGCAGATGCACACCATAACTGTTATAGGCGGCATAGTTGTTTTTAGTCACCTCAAGCGCGTGCTTAAATAATGCGCCTGAATCGCGCCAATATCCGATTTGCCTCATCGTAAAGAGGCTGAACACTGCGATAATCAAAGCTGATAAAATAATATATATAGTTCTACGGCGGCGCGTCTGCTCTAATATATCCCACGCACCCCATGAAATCATCATAAAAATCCCAATAAGCGGCACATAGGCATAACGGTCAGCCATAGGGGCAAGCCCAACCTGCACGATTTGTATAACGGGCACCATCGTCCCCAGATACCAAAACCACCCCACAATAAGATACGGTCGGGTCTTTCTCATAATATATGTGGCGGCTGTCACAGCAATCAAAAGCGCGCCAGAGCCGATTGCGGGCCAGGGCGATTTAATCGGCAGGTAGGGATAAAAAGCGGCCAGGTGAGTCGGCACAAACATCTTAGCTATGTACAAAATATAAGAAGTAAGGGCGTTTGATATCCTGTAATTAAAGGGAAGCAGCTCAAAGCCAGCAATCGAAGCGTGCTGCACGTTCAGGGTTATGAGAATGAATACAGTACTAAAGAAAAAAAATGGGATTTTCTCGACTATCGCCCGCCTGATGGCTGTCTTGTCTGTCAGCCGATTCAAAGGCCAATAGTCAATAAGCAGCAGCGCAAATGGAAACGTAACGGCCATAGGCTTTGACATAAGCCCAAAGACAAACAGCACCAAAGAGGCGCTAAACATAGCCATCCAGCGCCGCCCCGAACTATACCTTCTCACATAACCAGCATAAGCACACGCCGCGGTAATCCAAAAGAATGTGGACAAGACGTTCTTCCTCTCCGCCACCCACGCTGCTGATTCAACATTCAGTGGATGAATGCCAAACAGCGCCGCGGCAAGGGCGCTTGCAAGCGGGTTATTCGTCGCGCGACAGAGAAAGAGGAATAAAAACGCGGTACTAAGCGCGTGGATTAATATGTTGGTCAGGTGATGACCCGCAGGGTTCATGCCATAAAGCTCTACGTCAAGCATGTGTGTGCACCATGTCAGCGGAATCCAGTTTGAATCATAAGACTCTGTAAATGCCCACCTCATGCCATCTATTGTAAAGCCATCTTTTACCCTGTAGTTTTCGGTGATATAGATGTTATCGTCGTAGCTGACGAAGTCATTGTTTAACGCCTTAAAGTAAACGAGACAGGACAGGCACGCAAGTAATATGGAGATTAATATTAAACGTTTATCGTTCATAAGGCCCTTCGGAGGATTATAACACAAATTTAACGACATGAGGGCGCTGCCCTCAAACTCCCGCAAGGAGGGTAACCCTCCTTGACCTGTAATTAAAGAATTTTAGAGATATAATTGATTTGCCTTGTAACATCGGGGGGGATTGGTTTTTTCTGGGCAATGTACTGGCGTTTGATTTCCTCAAGGGCGGCGAGGCGCTCAGGCAGTGGCATATCAAACCATGTATTGAGGTATTGGGTGTAGAGCGTATCAGCCTGTGATGGTGTTTTAGGTGCAGGGGATTTCTTTGATTTGATAATGTATGACTTGAGGGCCTCTCGAATGCCAAATATTTTATTGACGTAATTAGCGTTTTCGTCGCTGTCCGAGTAGATGGAGAACTTGGCCGGTTTGCCGCGCAGTTTCTTATAGAAGTGGGCGACTGAGCTTGGTGAGCTGTTATATGACCAGAATGCCCAGAGCCATCGGTCGTTATTGGATACGGTTTTTGGGTTGATGTGATATTGCCTGTCCCAGCCTCTTGTCAGATTATAGTTATCTTTAAGGAGTTTGATGGCGGCGTCAGTGCTTCGTTCAGGGTGGGACCTGTGGTCGGAGTGGGCGTTGAGCAGGCCATATGACCTGGCGGTAGCAGGCATAAACTGCCAGTAGCCCTTAGCCCCTGCGGGCGAGGCGGCGTCTTTATTCCAATTAGATTCGGCCAATGCCAAAAAGACAATCTCAGGGGGGATATTATTTTGCAGGCATTTTCTGTGAATCATAGACAGGTGGTTATCTTCCATGAGTCTATGCCAACCGGCGACGAGATTTTGGCAAGAGGTCTTGAGTTCAATACCGTTATTTTTTTTATATTTGAGGAGCCTGATGTCATAATCAATGTCCTCTTCGCTGAATATACGCTTCCAGCGAATAATATTTGTAAGATTCTCCTTCCCCCTCGGTGCGAAAAGATGAGGCGGGAGGAAATAAAGGCGGCTAACAAGGCCGGAGTCATCCCACGGCAAACAATCCCCGAATGGATACAAAACGCAAGCCAGAACAACCAACAGGACGACAGCCGCATATCTAACCGCCGGATGTTTGACCGCATCACATTTACTCAAACGATGTTCCATGAAGTAACCATAACAAAAATACGGCGGCTAATTCAATCGGCGCGCGTGGATTTACATATGTAATCCTGTTATAATAGGCAGGGCAGGGCAAGCGGGCCGAAGGAGTCAAACGGATACGTTGCCTCAGCCTTTCAGCCTTGTCACGTCCGTATGGGGAATGAACATCGCCCCCTGCAGCTCATTCATAAAGCCGGTGTCTTCGTTCATCTCTTTGTATGTTATCAGGTTTGTTATCACTTTTATATCGTCAAGGAGGCCGCGGTCACGCAGAAGCCCTCCTGCACCGGCAAGTGAGGCATTTTCTATATGTATTATACGGTCTTCCGATACGTCTGGCAACAGTCCCAATATCTTAACGTCTTTGGCCTTTATGTGTGTCCCAAGCGCGCCGGTTAAAATGAACTTGTCTATGTCAGAGAAGGCCAGCCCTACCGTGTGCGTCATAACCGATAGCAGGGTGAACATCGCGGCCTTTGACAGCAGGAAATTATTTATCTCCGTTTGATAGACAATAAATTGTCGGCCCCCGCCATCTTCGTATAAGAGAAACCCGCTGCCTTGCGCGCTGTTGACGACATTTCGTTTCCCCTCAATTAACGCCCCGTTTTGCTCAATTATCCCTGCCTCAAAAAGGCTCGCAACCAGGCTCACCATCCCCGTGCCACACAGGCACGATGGGGGAGCGCCGCCTATGGTTTGCAGGTTTACGTTTAGGGCGGCATCAAGAGACACATCGTATATCGCCCCCCCGGCAGCTCGCCCGCCTATCCCCGCGATTCCCTCGTCAAAGGCCGGCCCCCCCGCCCCAGCACCGACCAGTATCCAGTCCTTTGTCCCAACCGCTATCTCCACGTTTGTGCCGATGTCTATTAGTATGCTCGGTGCGTCAGACTTATATATTTTTGATGCGATTATGCCTGAGACTATATCGCCGCCCACATAGCTGCCAGCGTTTGGAAACAGGTATATCACCCCTTCTGGATTTATCTCTATCCCCAGATTGGACGGCGACTGAAAACCCGGCGCGTTGACCACGGGGATGTACGGGCTTGTGGGGATGTTATTGACGGGCAGGTTCAGCAAGAAATGCGTCATAGTGGTATTGGCGGCAACTACAACGGCGTGGACTGCCTCTTGTGCTATTGGGCCCCTAAGCGACTTAATAACGGCATTGACCGCGCCAACAAGACACTCGTAAAGCGCCGCCGCACCGCCATCTTCCTGCATGGAATAGAAAATCCGCGTCAATATATCTGCCCCATAGCGGGTCTGAGGATTTGTGATAACCTCCTTGCATAGGACAGCGCCGGTGTCTAAATCTATAAGCTCCCCCCATATGTTCGTGCTTCCAATGTCAAGCGCAACGCCGTACGACCCTTGCTGCCCTATGGACACTATCTTAATGTCTGGCGGGCCTCCGTCGGCGGCAATGATGCCTGTTACTGTGTAATCATTATCGCGCAGATAGGCGGGCAGCCCCCTGAGAACAGTCAGCGGGATATGCAGCCGGGGCTGGAGCAGCGCGGCCTTGAGCCGTGAGGCGTCTGATGCGTTGTCTATCAGTGACGGCGGGGTTAGCCCCACCGCGAATCTCCACACGAGTGGGTTCATTGCCCTAATTACCGTACATTATCTTTCCCATGTCTGAGACGTCATAGCCGCCCATACGAAGGGTTGTCTGTCTGAACTCTGTGTCATTGCGCATTATATCAAACAGGGCCTCAACCATAGGAAGGGCGTAGGCGTCCCTCGTTAGGACGAAATCATAGCGCTCCCTCGCAACCGGAATGAAATCAAGGCCCAGCGCTATGGCGGACGTTAATATCCCCATCCCTGTGTCTGCTCGCCCTGAGGCAACGGCGGAGGCGACGGCCATGTGCGTATATTCTATGGTGTCGTAGCCCTTTATCTTTTGTCCCGAAATCCCGCGCTCCTTCAGGCACTTGTCTGTCAGGAGCCTCGTGCCCGTGCCCGGTTGCCGGTTAATGAATATTATATCCCCCCGTGTGAGGTCATCAATTGTGGCAATTTTTTTTGGATTGCCCGGCCTCACAATGAAACCCTGCTGCCTGTGGACGAGATTGATGAGCAGGACTTTTTCCTCAGACAGGTATTTTTCGATAAACGGTATGTTATATAACCCTGTTTCCTCATCAAGCAGGTGTGTCCCCGCGATGTGGGCCTCGTGTTTTTTAATGGCGATTATGCCGCCCATTGAGCCAACGTGGGCGCTGGATAAGGAGTAGCGCGGGTATTTCCTCTTGAGGAAGTTATATAAGACGTCCAGCGTATTGTCATGGCTTCCTATGCAGACAATGGTGTTGAGGATGTCGCTTTTTGGGCGCATAAGCGCGACATTAACCTCTGAGGCTGCCCCGACGCCCTCTGACATAGCCGGAATTGTGAGCATCGCGTCTGCCCTGACAAGGGACATCATAATGCCCGCCCCCCGTCCAAGCGGCGTTGCCACAAACCTATCGCCTACTTTGCCGACCTTTACACGAATAAACTCCTCCTGCCCAATAGCCGAGCTTATCGTCCTGCCGATTACGGCGGTAATAGCCTCGGTCTCCTGAGCACTTAGGCCAAGCCATTTGTATATCAATGGTTTTATAAATAAATCAACCGTTATGTACGCGCTGACTGGGTAGCCGGGCACACCGGCAACGGCACAGCCCTCTATCACGCCCAGAATGAGCGGCCTGCCGGGTTTGATATTTACACCGTGCAGGATACACTGCCCCAGGTCTTTTATCACCGTTGAGGTATAGTCCCTGCTGCCGGCTGATGAGCCTGCGATGATTAACACGAGGTCATGCACCTTTACCGCCTTACTGACGACGGTTTTTATCTCATCAAGGTCGTCTCTTACGATTGGATAGCAAGTGGCCACAGCGCCGCAGCCGGTTATCAGGCCCTCTATCATCGCCGAGTTGGAGTCAATTATTTTGCCCTTTGTAAGCGGCACACCGGGGGCGACAATCTCACTGCCAGTTGGGATAACCGCCACAGACGGCCTCTTTCTGACTTTTATCTGCGTATGCCCGCCCGCCAGGGCCGCCCCTATGTCTATTGACCTGATTTTGTGATTTTCTGGCAGAATAAGCTCCGTTGCCACGATGTCCTCGCCTATGACCCTAATATGCTGATAGGGTGTTGCGGCCTTTATGATTTCAATATATTCGGCGTCAGCGTCTCTTCCCACATTTACGTCCTCTATCATAATGACTGCGTTGAAGCCTTCGGGAATCGGCTCTCCCGTATTAATATAGAGTGAGTCATCAGGGATTGTCAGCCTCACGGGGGTAGTCTCAGACGCGCCGAAGGTTGAATCGAACCTCACGGCATAGCCGTCCATCGCGGAGGAATGAAAAAACGGCGAGGACAAAAGCGCTGTAACTGGCTCAGCCGTAATCCTGCCCATAGAGACGGCCACATCAATGGCCTCAGCCGGAGACACATGTAAGAGACCATTATCGGATAGGTAATGAAACCACTTGTTCATGGCCTCGTCTAACGGGATGCTGTCAATGAATACGCTACCGGCCCTAATTGTAAATTACCCCAGTGCCTTTGATTATCATTCCTATTGGGAATGCCTTCTGCCCGGCTGCGTTAAGGATTTTAATTGCGCGATCGGTGTCTTTTCCCGCAACGACTAACGTATAACCTATGCCCATATTAAATGTCTTAAACATTTCCTCTTCGCTGATGAGGCCTTTATCTCTTATCAGGCCGAATATGCAGGGTGACTCCCATGAAGACTTGTCAATGAACGCGCCAAGACCGGCGGGTAAAACGCGCGGCAGGTTGCCGGTTATCCCGCCTCCGGTTATATGTGCCATGCCCTTTATTTTTATTTTGCTCTTTAGAGATAACACTGATTTTACATATATCTTAGTCGGCGTGAGCAACTCCTCGCCGATTGTCTTGCCGAGTTCAGGGATGTGGGTAGAATGAGTATGCCCTTCTATTTCGAAGAATAATTTTCTTGCCAGTGAGTAGCCATTACTGTGAAGTCCAGACGACGCTAACCCAATAACGACATCGCCCTCCACTATGGCAGCGCCGTCTATTATGTCCGGCCTGTTTACAGCGCCGACGCAAAACCCTGCCACGTCATATTCGCCGTTTGAATAAAACCCGGGCATCTCCGCCGTCTCACCGCCAATCAGCGCGCAGCCGGCCTCAGTGCATCCCGCCGCAATCCCCTTAATTATCTCCCGCGCGGTGAGCGGCGCAAGGGCCGACACTGCCAGATAATCAAGGAAAAACAACGGCTCTGCCCCTGAGGTAAGTACATCGTTTACGCACATCGCAACGAGGTCTATGCCGATTGTGTCGTGTTTCCCGGCCATAAACGCTATTTTTAATTTTGTCCCCACGCCGTCAGTACCGCTTACAAGCACGGGGTCAGTGAATTTGGCCAAATCCAATTTGAACAGGGCGCTGAAAGAACCTATGTCTGTGAGTACCTCTTTTCTAAAGGTTTTTTTTATTAATGGAGAGACGTCTTTAATGAATGTGTCGGCCTTGTCTATATCAACGCCTGAGTCTTTGTATGTTAACGGGGATGCGGGCATTGATTTGTCGAAATCATTCATTGCTGCTGTGTAATGCCGCGTTGTTACACGCGCTCGGTTCGCTGATTGTTTCGGGTGTCTCAGGAGTTGCCGGGCAGGCAAGGGCCTCAAGGGCCATGCGTGCCGCCTCAGATTGGGCTGTCTTTTTGTTCTTGCCCCTGCCGCTTCCCATACATTTGCCGCCAACAAAGACCTCGTAAACGAAATCCTTGTTGTGGTCGTTACCGGCCTCTGATGCGAGTTTATAGTCAGGCAGGGAGGAAAAGAGTTTTTGGCTGATTTCCTGTAGCTCGGTCTTGAAGTCAAAAGATGTGTGGCTGTTTAAAAGCTGAGTTAAAACTGGCTGATAGAGGCCAATGATTATCTTCTTTGCCGTATCATAGCCGCCGTCAAGGAACACAGCGCCAAAGATTGCCTCAAGGGTATTGGCCAGCAGAGAGAGTTTCTCCCTGCCCCCTGTCATCTCCTCGCCCTTGCCGAGTTTGAGGTACTGGCCGAGGTTCATAGCAAGCGCCAGTTCAGAGAGTATCTTTTTCGACACGAGGTAAGATTTCAGGCGTGACATCTCGGATTCGGTGAAAATGGTATGAATTAACTTGTCGTTTTTTTTGCAGAAAATTTTTTCAATGTAAAGTGTCTCTGAGATGGCAAGCCCTAAGACTGAGTCTCCCAGAAACTCCACCCGTTCGTTATAAGGCTGTGACTTGTCCAGACACTCGTGATAGTATGAGCGATGCGTAACGGCCTCAATGAGCAGTTCCTTGTCGTTAAAGTAGTAGTTTAGCGACTGTTCAAGCGATGTAAGTAAAGCAGGGAGTACCATTGAGTTAATCTGTCGTCCTCTTAAAGACTATACAGGCGTTTGTGCCTCCGAAACCGAATGAGTTGGACAGCGCGTACTCTATGTCGGCCTTGCGCGCCTTGTGAGGTGTGTAATCGAGGTCGCACATCGGGTCGGGGTTATCAAGATTTATCGTAGGGGGTATGATACTGTTATAGATGCTCAACACGGAAAACACCCCTTCCACTCCGCCTGCCGCGCCTAACAGATGCCCTGTCATGGATTTAGTCGAGCTTATGGCAAGTTTATAGGCATGGTCTTTGAATAAATTTTTAATTGCAAGGGTCTCAAGCTCATCGTTAAATTTTGTTGACGTGCCGTGGGCGTTTATATAGTTTATTTGCTCAGGGTGGACTTGTGCGTCCTTAAGGGCGGCTTGCATACACCTGAAGGCGCCGTCGCCATCAATAGACGGTGTAGTGATGTGATAGGCGTCGCTGCTCATCCCGTAACCACATATCTCGGCATATATCCTTGCCCCTCTTTTTTGGGCGCTATCAAGGCTTTCAAGGATTAATACACCGGCCCCTTCGCCCATAACAAACCCGTCCCTGTCTATGTCGAACGGGCGGCTTGCCTTTTCAGGGGCGTCGTTTCTCCTTGAGAGCGCCTTCATAATGGCAAACCCCGCAACGGCAAGCGGCGATATTACAGACTCCGTACCACCGGCTATCATGGCGTCGGCCTCGCCGCGCTGGATTATCTTAAACGCGTCTCCTATGGCATGGTTGCCGGAGGCACACGCGGTGGCAACGGCAGAGTTCGGCCCTTTAGCTCCATATCTTAGGGATACATTGCCGGCGGCAAGGTTGATTATCAGCATGGGGATGAAAAAAGGCGAGACCTTCCTGTGGCCTCCTTCTAAATATGCCTTGTGATAATGTTCAATTGCGGGAAGTCCGCCGATGCCTGAGCCTATCAGCACACCAACCCTGTCGGCGTTTTCCTCAGTTATCTTCAGTCCGGAGTCATTTAAAGCCATGTCCGAGGCGGCCATAGCGAAATGAATGAACCTGTCCATCTTCTTAACTTCTTTCGGATGAATGTAATCTTCGGGGACAAACCCGTCCACCTCGCCCGCTATTTGCACGGGGAGATTCGGGTCGTCATAGCGCGTAATCCTGCCTATGCCGGAGACACCGGCAAGAAGCGCATTCCATGATTTCTCAACGCCCACACCCAACGGCGTTATCACGCCAATCCCTGTTACAACTACCCTTATCTTCTCCATATCATTCATCCCTTGTAATCCACTCTGGTATTTCAGCCGGGGCAGCCAGTCCAATCCCCTGTCTTATTTAAATTAACCAAGTTTGCCTTTTATATAATCTATGGCGTCCTGCACCTTCGTTATCTTTTCAGCGGCCTCGTCCGGTATCTGAATGCTGAATGCCTCCTCAAAGGCCATTACCAGTTCCACTATATCAAGAGAATCCGCCCCAAGGTCTTCTATGAATGAAGACTCCGGCGCTATTTGGCCCAAATCTATGCCCAGTTGCTTTGAGATTATCTCCTTAACCTTTTCTTCTACCATTTGACCTCCATCGTTAATATGTTTTATCTTCATTCAGATCATGCTGAATTTTTCTATATTGCGACAAAATTATATCACATATACATACCGCCGTTTACGTGAATCACGTTGCCCGTAATGTAACGCGCCTCAGGGGAGACCAGAAAGGCCACCGCATTGGCGACGTCTTCGATTTCTCCAAACTGCCCTATGGGTATGGCCGCAAGCATATCTTCCTTTACTTTTTCCGGCAGGGAATCTGTCATTGCCGTCTTGATAAAGCCCGGTGCCACGGCGTTCGCCGTTATGCCGCGCTTAGCGTATTCCTTAGCTGTGGTCTTTGTCAGGCCGATGATGCCCGCCTTGGAGGCGGAGTAGTTGCACTGGCCTGCGTTGCCCATAAAGGCCACCACTGAGGCTATGTTGGCAATCCGCCCGTATCTCTGTTTAGACATCAGCTTTACGGCCTCTTTTGTGCACAGGAACACACTTTTTAGATTTATATTTATAACTGCGTCCCAGTCCTCGTCTTTCATTCTCATTATCAGGGCGTCGCGGGTAATGCCCGCATTGTTTACTAAGATATCAAGCCTGCCCATGGCCTCGCTGATTTGGGCGAAGGCTGATGTGACCTCCGCAGAGTTCGATACGTCAAACTTTAACGGCAGCGCCTTAACCCCGACGGCCTCTATTTCGGCGGCGGCGGCCTTTGCCTCTTCGAAGTTTATGTCGGAGATGACCACGTTTACACCCTTTTTGGCAAGGGCGAGGGCTATCCCTTTTCCAATCCCTCTGGCAGAGCCCGTCACCAAAGCTGTTTGCCCCTTCATCGGTACGTCCATGAATAAATACCTCCGATTTTATTGTCAACCTTTACAGCATGTTATTTTAGCAGACTGCCGCTGATTTTTTCTACCCCCTGCCAGATTAAATATTTTTTTATAGAATTAATTAAATTAATTGCATGATGAGCTGGTCAGACCCTGTTCGCGGGGCACAAGCCGCGCAGGACAATTTTTCGGTTGCGACAGGGGACAGTGTTATGTTAGCATCAATGGCCTAAGGCAAGCCATGACAATACGAAAACGTGAATGCGGCAATGTCCGTTAGTCCGCTCTATCAGGAAGTTGGTGTTTCGCTCAATGAAATTGAGACACTGAGTGCTCAACTTGAATGTCGCTATGACGAACTCCTTAAAACCGAGGTTGCCCTAAGCCGCGGCCTTGTCAGTTTCCAAGCCAATAAATCGCGGGCTGTTTACCGATGGTATAAATTCAAAGAGGCGTTTTCAGCCGACTTGGTTGAGTATTTTCTTGATCGCTTTAGGCTCAGTGACGGCGTTATGCTTGATCCGTTTGCAGGAAGCGGTACAGCGCTATTTGTGTCCTGCAATATGGGGCTTTCTGCCGTAGGAGTTGAGCTGTTGCCCATAGGCCAGAGGATTATTGAGACGAAAAAATTGATTGACGAGGGGCTGACGCCGGATGAGTTAAAGGTGTTAGAAAAGTGGTCCAACTCTACTCCGTGGCATCAGAGCAAGAGCCACAAAACCATTCCAGAATTGCGAATTACAAAAGACGCCTATCCCACAGAGGCCATCTCATCTATGGAGAAATTTTTGTACTCCATTTACGAGGAAAGCTCAAGAGTGGCCTCTGTGTTGTTTTTTGCCCTTTTGTGCACGTTGGAAGCAATCAGCTTCACTCGCAAGGATGGTCAATATCTGCGTTGGGACCACCGTACGCAGTGGAGGCTTAAAGGAAACATACCCTTCAACAAGGGTGAGATTCTATCATTTGACGAGGCTATGTCCAAAAAGTTAAAGGACATTGTGGCTGATTTGGCCGGTGCCGGACAGCCGGCAGATTTGTTCCGTAAAGAATTCAAACGCGGCGACGTTACGTTACACGCTGGGTCATGCCTTGAGATACTGCCCAAACTGCCGGGCGCTCACTTCGATTATGTTATCACCTCCCCCCCATATTGCAACAGGTACGACTATACGCGCACTTATGCGCTGGAGCTTGCGGTGCTCGGCGTCAATGAAACGCGCTTGAGTGAATTACGACAGGAAATGCTTAGCTGCACAGTTGAGAATCGTGGAAAAGATTTGCTTGGCATGAATCCTGGTTGGAAGTCCGCCATCTCTGTGACCGACAAGCATGAACTTCTTCAATCGGTGCCCCGTTGATAATGGTAAACGACAATGTGCGTTATGCCGGTGCAAGCATTCCTGTTGATTTGATTCTATCAGACATCGCCGCCGAGCTTGGTTTCAATGTGGATAAGATACTGGTTTTGCCCAACGGGAAGGGAAACAGCAGTCAGCAGATGGGGGCGCATGGCCGTGACCTCCTTAGGAAATGTGTCTATGTGTGGAGAAAGAAATGAGTGCTGTTGCAAATAAACCGTACAGAGAGCATTTGAGCTCTGGTGTTGATCTACAGACGAACTATCCCGCTTATTGGGCGGGATTTGTGTCATTGGCATTGGAAAGAAACCGTCGGGCAACCCCTTTCGTTGACGAGGCCAGAAAATTGAAGGCTGTTGCCTCCAGGGCTAAGTCCACGGGAGACCTATTACAGATGAAGGAAATCCACAACGCGCTTCTTACCGCAGCAGGCGTATCTGATAAGGCGTCGAGGCATTTAGAACAATCCAATAAGATTGAGGCAATAGCAGGTCTGATCGCGAATTTTCTTGAACCGGCTGGCGTGGATTTTGTGGAGGAACTTGTTTTCAGATTCTTGCTGACACGAGGTGACACCCTTGGCGGCTCAATGCGAAATGTCGGTGGCGTTCTGGCACAGCGCAAACTAACCAGATCAATTATCTCCTGCCTGAATTTGGCCGGAACGCAATATTACTGGACAGATAAGAAGAAAACTTCATGGACTGAGGGTGCATCATCTGTAAACGATGCTGATATTGAACTTAATTTATATGGGCTGGCGTGGAGAAATGGCAAGGGCAACAGAACGCTGATTTACAATCTCAATAGAAACATGAGAAACTAAGTGCTTGAAAAATGCGAATATCTGGTTTGGGATGCTTATAAAATGCCTTAGTTTGGTTATAGAGAGGGTAGAAAATCAAACAGGTGTTTGACTGAAAAGGCATAATCTTGGACAGTTTTCCTTTAATCCTTTCCTCTTACATTTATAGTAGTAGGAATCCGTTAAAGCCTTTGGGGGGTGCAGGGGGGGTTAGTAACCTGTGAATTGCCTGTTGATAAATTGTTAATAACATAGCCTCAGCCTGGCGCTCGATATTTATTGTTAATAACTTACCCATCGTAACATCCACAGGGCTTGGCTATGTCGTATTCGTCATTAAATTTTACCGTACTGCAAAAATCTAACGTAAGCGTCTAAATAACTACACCCGTTGATTTCCCTGCGAGGGCATCCCTA
>NZ_JBJUSG010000067.1:0-18904 GCF_046044395.1 Candidatus Magnetominusculus dajiuhuensis
GGATGCCCTCGCAGGGAAATCAACGGGTGTAGTTATTTAGACGCTTACGTTATATTGACTAATAATATAAGACATTTTAAGAGAGTGGAAAACCTAAAAATCATTTCTTTGTAAATATTAATTTCTACTCACTATACAGGTTACCGATTCTTCCAGAATTTTGAGGTAGCTTATCCGGGGTCTCTGCTATAATAGACAAAACGGTTTCTTTTGTCCAGTTTTGGGAAAATTACTCATTTTATCTGCAACTTGGCATGACGCCGCAGTCGTGCCAGGCCGTTATCGCACTGCGGTTTTCAGGTATGAGGAGACTATGGCGGCGGCTGCGTTGTTGCCTTTGTCGTTCCAATGCCCATCAAGGTGCCAATAGCCCATGTTAAACTCATCCTTATAATTGTTGAGGTCAATAGTGTGTGCAATCGCGGGAAGCCGTGCCGACAGCTCCTGTGCCAGCGCGTGGATGGTGCTTAGTTTTTCGCGAAAATCTATCATCGGCAACCAGAAATGATAATACTCTTCGTCAAGGGACGAGGCCTCAGGGATTAGTACAAACGTAAGGCCGACATTTCTTCTTTCAGCCTCGGCCTGCAGCTCCTTAAATAATAATATATAGTTGTCTATTGCCTGTGTGACGCCCTGCGCTGAGGGCTTCTCAAAGTGGTCCGGTATATTGTAAACATATTTCTCAATGGCTGGAAATGACAGATACGTCATGTCAGGCTCTTGAAGAAATTCCTCAAGAAATCCTCCTCCTAAGTGGCTTAGTTTATTGACAATCTCTTCTGGAATGTCTTTTTTATTATTCTCCGCAATTATCCCTGCGATATATCGGAGCCGTTTTTCTTTGGGCAGTGAATAGCCTGCCGTGTATCTCCGGTAATCTTCCTTTGCCGCGCCTCTGGCCTTGAGAGATGGCACCGCGCCGATAAACCTGTCCTGCCAGAGTTGGCACAACGCGGCCAACAGTTTTGGGAAGTGTTCCTCAAGCGGAAATGGCTTGCCGTGTGATTTATTGCTGTGCGCGGCTACGGCAAGATATATGAAATTCAGCTCATTTAGCGGCAGATTAAGTGGCCTTAAGGCGTTTAGCAGCTCTCCTTTATTTGAAAATAGGCGATTGTCGTTTTTCAGGCGAATCAACTCGCGCACAACCCTCCTGTCTGTCCTGCCCGCCATGTATAATATCGCATGGTCTGAGACATAAAATGGCGCGTGTTTGTATGGAGTGTATTCATAGTTAATATCAAGGTCGTTAGCGAGACAGATAAAAATTACTATGTGAGCTGGCTTATAGTCAAAGGCAAACCCGAAGAATCTGAAACGATAGTCCACCGGGTCTGTATCGTCTTGTGAGAGATTTATGACCTCAATGTCCTTATTTACGGGCTTCAGCCTTTCCTCTACAAGCCATGCGGCATTGTGGGTTGAACGCACCTGCAGGAAAGAGTCTCCGATAAAGACAATCTGACGCTTGCCAACATCTTCTGGCCGATGTTCTTTGTCCGGCCAACCCAGTGAATTAAACGTCTCACGATGAACTGCCCCGCGAAAATGCGTATCTTTTATGGTCAGTCGCCGCCCCATGAGGCGCTGAAGGGTTATCTCATCTTTAGTGTACACCTCACGAGCATATTCAAACGGGGGTTGGGGCTTAAATGGAATTGCGTACTCTGCAATGAAGAGGCACGCGGCATAAAATAACAGTATGAATACAGAATTTGCAAAAATTATAAACCTATACTTTTTTGATATAATCCCAAATATAACATAAGAGGCCATGACAATTGCCGAGGTCAGCAGCAATACCCTTGCGGTCACTGCCCACTTGCCTGAGCCTATGATGCTATTGTTTATCTGAAAAAAATACATCAGCGAGTAGGACAATACGGCGGCTATGACGGCGGCGTGTGGCAGCCAGAACAATATTATTTTCATTACGGCGGAGCCACCGTTTTCAGGATGTGAAGAAATGCCCTGCAGCATAGGTGATTATATTCACAGACATGTTTGTATGTCAAGAGTACTGGAAGCCGCCAACGGGCGGCAGCCAAAACTCAATAGATAACCTTCGGCAAAAATACGGGGTGAAGGGGAGGTTACCTCCCCTTCGTCGTTAATCCTTATGCTGTACATCAAAAACGACGATGTTGTCGTCTGTATAGACGGGGTCTCCAAATATCAACTTATAATATTTTATCCAGTGTGCCATATCCACCGCCTCCGCGTTTGAATATGTACTGGTTACCTCATTTATAAGATTCTTATGAAACACGACATACTTCACCTTTCGTCTTTTTAAATCCTGATAATCAGAGAGATGAACAAAATTTCTAAATCGTGCACGCTTATTAAATGGAAATTCTCCAAAGTGTAATAAGTCAGTTCCAACGAATCCTATTACTACGCGCTGCCTGTGAAGTTGCTGGTAATAGACGTAAATGACGTTACTTTGATATGAATAATACCACGGGGACTCGACTATGGTGATGCTGTCTCTGTCTATCTTTTGTAAATCGTAATAAAATTGTGGCATTGATTTTGGGCAGAGTTTCCTTGAGTATTTGTTGTCTGGATTATAGTCATGTTGAAACAGGAGGTGATTAGTAAAACTATTAGGCCGGTAATATATCTTTTTTAATGGACTGAAAATAATAAGGAACAGGACAACAATTACGCTTATGAGATGAGGCAAACGTGGCAGAATATTTCTCATGCAGACAAGGCCGACGGCAGACAGCAGGAGCATGACAGGGAGTTTGGACAATGTATAACGGGCAAAAACGGCGGGAATGACGCTTGCGTAAGGGGCAGACAGTACAATAAAAACCGTCTGAAACAGACACGCCGTAAAGACATATAACGCAAAACGCGGCCGTGTCCTGATTATTTGCCACACCCCAATTACACCTGCCGCAAACAGTACCGCCACAATCCATGAACAACTGGTGCCATAAAAAAGTTTAAGCGACTCAAGGAAGGTCTCAATGGTGGGCCGGTCTTTAGCGATTTTGGCAGAGAATGAGCCGCTTCTGTCGCTGAGGACGAAATATACTAATAGAGACAACAGGGCGGACACTACTGTATAGACAATTACTGTCTCTATTTTTGGTGCCTTCGCTGATTGATTTACCTTATATCGAAGCCATAATTTCTCAAGCGGCAGTACAACAAGCGGGGCGATGAGAAAGGGAAGGGCGGTAAGATGCAGGTATGGGGCTGCTACGGCGCATATGACGTAAATCACTGCCCATTTCTTACCGTTGCCGCCTCTCCATTTGAGAAAGGCCATAACCCCTCCAAGGGCAAGAACAGGGATAAACGCATATGGCCTTGCAAGCCTGCTGTAAAAGATCAGCAGGGGTGAAATTGCGATAAGCCATGCAAAGACAATGGTTGCCGGGCGTCCTATAACTGTTCGTGCCGCAATCGGCAGCACAATAACCGTAAGCATACCGAAAAGCAGCGACGGCCCCTGCATGACCCACTCTGATAGTATCACGTGGTCAAGCATGAACTTATAGAACACCGTCAATGGGACGCTGTCAGTAGTTTCCCCCGGATTTGACAGGATACCAGCCATTGTTAAGCTAGAGATTTTATGTAATGAATGCCATTCATCGTCTGCGATTACCTGATAAGTTATTTGATAAAACCTAAGGGCGGCGGCCACCGCAATGGCCGAAATAAACAAAATATTCCTATAAATGTACGCGTAGATTTTCAACTTGACTCAACGTCTCTTATCGCCCTTAGTCAAAAGGGCAAACACAGGCCAGCCGACCAGCAAAACGGAGCTGGCCACAGTCGTCAGCATGGCCGATGTCGTGGTGTATAGGATGTTTCTAAGCAGCAGGGCTATGATTTTCCTCTTAGGCAGGGGTTTTAGTTCAAGCGCCGAGTTACACGTAAAACGTAATGCCGCTTTGATAGTCAGCGTAAACAGAAAGACGTTTAAAAATCCGGAGCCGCTTACGTTTCCAACCGGTATGACCACGGCGTCGAAATTCATTTCGCTGAGCGATTTCATGCCCCTGAAAAACCCATAGTTTTTTGTATAAGGATAGACGACGACTGCCTCTGTGTAAGAAGCCGCCTGAGCCGCCCCGTGGCGGTGTGTCAGCAAGGTGGTCTTTGCGTCTGGGAATTCGGCCCTCAGCCTCTTAAAAACCTTGTCGAGGTGCTGGAGGTTGGTACACCTGATGACAAGAATATTCCTCATCATCATCTGTACATCGTAAAAGGGGTTTTATAGTGTATCCTGAACCTCTTTGCAATTTCCATTTTGATGGGGGCGCGCGTAATCCTGCCGACATTAATGACCGCGTCAAGGAGCGCCCTGATATATAAAAACGTGTGCTGCTCAAAGGAATAATAAAACACATAAAAGAGCATTAACAGCGTAACCTTCCACATCAGTACGCCGGGGTAGTTTTTCCATATCGTCCAGAAAATATTTCTTGTATAGTAAAACGGCCCGCGCTGTGATGTCCTGTTGGCCGGTGCGCTCTTATGGAAACAAATTACGTCGGCAAAGGCCTCTATCCTGAAACCGGCGTTGCAGACGCGAAGGGCCATATCGGTCTCATTAAAATACAGGAAGAATTCCTCCGGATACCCGCCCGCCTTCTCTATAACCTCACGCCGTACGCCTGCTCCAGCCCCGTGAAACGACATTATATAGTCGTCGTTAAAGACAGGGTCATCGCCACTTGTTTGTGTTGCACTGCTGATGTAGGTTGAATAGGTCGAGTAGTCTTTCACGGTAAAAGAGACTATGCCGACGGTGGGGTATCGGTCAAACTTCTCTATCATTTTTTCGATTGCATCAGGGGCAGGGAATGAATCGTCGTCAAGGATTAGGATATATTCCCCGCGGGCCGCCTCAAACCCCCTGTTATAGGCCTTTACGCCCGCATTTTCCTCCATCTGAATGAGCCGCAACATCGGCAGTCCTAACCCAATAATCATTGCCGCGGTGCCGTCGGTGGAGGCGTTATCAACGACGATTATCTCAATGTTTTTATAACGCTGCTGGCAGAGCATTGAGAGCGTTTCCCTGATATCCTCTTTTCGGTTATATGAGACTATTACCGCGCTGACAAGTGGTGTTTTATTATCGAACAAGGTCTTGTCTCCTCAGATTTTCAATGAATTTAGCTTTTGCGGCGTGGTAAGCCAGTTTAAGTTTCCACGCCTCAGCAGCCGCCATAGTGTTTCCATAGGGGTCGGCGTAGATTGCGGCGTCTGCCTCTGCGGCGTCTAAGATCACATGGCCTACATTGATTACTCTGGCATTATTCATACTGACGAATTTTTTACGTATATCCAGTGTGAGAGATGGCTCAGCATTTTTGAAATCGGCCCGCCCGCCAATATCCTTCAAGCCGTCTATGGCCGCGCGATAGATTATCTCTTTAGTATTCGTCTTTTCAAACGCCTCGCACGTATAAATGGCTGTAAAGACATCGCCGAGCAGTATATCCATCGTCGTTGCGGTCCCGTATTTTTTAAAAAATCTCACCCTGTTTTTCCAGAAATAGTACGTGGTGAGGAGATCCTTTTTGCTTGATATACCCATCGCGTGAAAGACCTTTGATTTGGCCGCCCCAAAGATTTTATAACCCTTTAATTTCATTCGCCACGCCCAGTCCATATCGTCCCAGTAGAGAAAATAGCTTTCGTCAAGGAGGCCGACCTCTTTGACCGCGTCTGTTCGTGCGATAAGTGAACACGCGGGGACATAGTCAACCTCTATGTCTTTGGTTATTTCGCCGTGAGATACCTCCGAATAGTTTTTTTTGTTGGGCTTAATAAATGCCCGCTCCCAGTCAAGCCATGCGCCGAATTCCTGGACAGTACCGGGTTGGCCGTCCATATAATAGAGCTTGGAGCCGGCGATACCGGCCTCAGGCCGCGTAAGCATAAACTCCACGAGGGTGGCGAGGGCGTCTGCCTCAGCCCTTGTATCGTTATCAAGGAGATACAGAAATTCATAACATTTGCCGGAGTTGAGGGCAGCGGCAATCCCCGTATTAAAACCGCCGGAGCCGCCCTTGTTCGTCTCATTTTCGATAAGATTAATCCTGCCGCCGAATTGCGTTGTCACCGCGTGGGCAGAGCCGTCATCAGAGGCGTTATCCACGACATAGACATCGAAATCCCTGTATGTCTGGTCTAATACCGAGCCAATACACGGCAGCAGATAGTCCTTCTTGTTCCAGTTGCAAATTATAACGGCAGTCTGTGGTTTCATCTATATTTTTAGTCGGCAGCGTTTGAGGGAATCTTAACACAGTGAATGGCAAATATGCAAAATAAGCGGCACAGTTCGCAAATTCCTATAGAGGCGAGTGAGGGGATAACAGGGACGCAACCCCGAACTTGTGACTTTGCAGACGTGCAAGACCACGTTTCCATGGCAACTCCGGCGGATTAGTCTTTCCGCCGAAACATAATCAGCTATTTACCGCAGTCAATGCGGTAATGGGTCGGTACACTTATATTTATAGCCGCATTTTCCTATCTGTATATCCTTTTTATTTATTTTGCCATTTCGCTTTTTAAATACTTTGAACTCAGGATTCCTCATATGTTTATGTAAAAAAATATACTCAATGTTGTAATTTACATCTATGTAATTACATCTTGTACGAATGATTTTTTTGGCTAATTCAGCGCCACCTATTAGTTGTTCTCTTGCATGTGATGATTTTTTATTTTCCCCATCGTCAATCTCAACGAGCACAAGATGAGTAATTATATGCTCCTCTGTAATCTTATCTTCTTTTTTAACCATCTTTGTAATAATGATCAAACAATCGCATACCTTATCTTGTATTGAAGGGTTTTTTGAATCATCTTCGATGTCACGAACATCTTCACCTTTTAATATTATATTATTCTTACAATTATCAAGATACAAGACACATTTTCCATCATCGTAGCATTTTGTTCCACTAATAATTGCGTTTGAATATTTTTTCTTAATACAATCAATAACTGAAACAGGTTCCTTGCCTATATGCATATACTTCAGTCCGGTATCAAATCTTTAATTTTCATTGTCTCGTCATAAAGAGATTCCGTTACCTTGAAGAATTCTTCATCCGATATGCCATCATCTTCATCGTAATCTATTTTACTTATATGATAACCACTCTTATTTTTGTCTTGATGAAATACAAAAGCCCCTATTTCGTCAGGTAATATGAAATCTTCTATGTCAGAATCTTTTCGCTTTTCCTTGGGGACTTTTGAAGACAAACGACAATTGTTTAGCTGTTCAAATAAATATTCGCTATGCGTAGTGATAATTACATAAACGCCCGCTCGTATCAACCTCACGAGGAGCTTTGCCATAAGCCTCTGATTTTGAGGATTAAGATGTGCCTCCGGCTCTTCGATTATCATAATGTCACCGGGTTCGATATAATACTTTAGATAAAGAATTATGGGGGCAAGTTCAGATACCGTAGAAGATGTCCTGTGAATAGGGATTACCGTTTCATTAAATCTATATAGTATTTCAGGAATAGAGCCGGGCAGAAGTCTCTTCATAAATATCTCACCCATAATGACGTCCTGTTCAAATTCAGATGCAATATCATATAGAGGCCCTTTTTTATCTGGCATTTGGTAAATATCAGAGATAAACTGTACAACTACACCCTGCATACTATCTGGTTCATTCTTGCGAGTACTCGAAAATGAAAGATTATTTACAATATTTACTAAAAATGTCCTGAAACACTGTAAAATACCAGTCCTGCTTGCCGGAAGATAGTAACTGTATGGTATTTTTGATCTTTCAGCTATCAACTTATTATAATATTCAATAGTGTCTTTAATCATAAAATGCCGACTTTCTTCTATTTGATGTTTAGTCATTGATGATAAATTATTTATATATTCATCATTTGTGTGATGGTATGTTATTTCAAGATTAATATTATCAATATTCAATGTATTATTTATCTTCATAGCCTTGCCATTACGTTTTAAAGAAAGCTCGCTGACATTCCCATTATGTGTTATTTTTATTTTGAATGAGTTTTCGTTGATTCTTATCAGTTCTGTCTGCTGACACGCATATATTGCCTCTATTCTATCCTTGAGGTGATGCTCATAATAATACTTATATATTTCGTCAATTATCTTGCGTGATATTTCTTCTGGAATGTCAAATTTCTCAATTATACTCGGGGGGATACTATTGAACCATTTCTTGAGTTCCGGCAGATTTTTTTCAATGATTTGCAAATCATCGGATGCAGACATTCTTCTTAAAATACTCAATGTGGAGGTACTGGGTTCAAAACGTTGATAATACGATTCTGCAAGCGCGTGAACAAGCATGGCAATGTATGATTTACCTGAGTTGTTCGGGCCTATCAGTACGGTCAGGTTTTTGAGCGAAACGGTGCCCTTGCTGATTGGGCCGAAGTTTTTTACCTCTATGGTGAGGTCAGGCTTCTTAATAGTCTTGGGAGCCTTTGGCGTTTTGGATTTGCTTTTTCGCATGATGTATTATGCGAAAATACCGCTGATTTGTCAAATGGGCGCGGCTGTGGTATAATGAGTGCAATGTGCTTAGCAGTGCCGGTTGAGGTTGTGGAAATAGATGGTGCCCGTGCAATTATTGATACTGGAGGTGTGCGGCGGGCGGTCAGTCTTTTGCTTTTGCCGGACGCTGCCGCGGTTGGTGATTTTGTGCTTGTTCACGCAGGATTTGCCATTCAGAAAATGGACAGCAGCACTGGTAATGAAATCATCAATCTTTTTCGGGAAATCGAACAATGTGCCCTGCCGTTTCAAAACGACTCCGATGCATGAGTTGTCTATTGCCCGGAGCGTTGTTGATTTGGCGGTAAAAAATTGTCTGGACAACGGCCATACAGCCATCGAAAAAATCATCCTCTCTATTGGTGCCGCCTCGGGGGTGATGCCAGATGCCCTGTCGTTTGCCTTTGACGTCATTAAACAAGATACTATTGCCGCGGGGGCTGCCCTGTGCATAAACACCGTGCCGGTGTCAGGGATATGTTCAGATTGTACAAAGGAGTTTGCCAATTATGATGGCTCATTTATTATTAATTGCCCACATTGTAGCAGCGCCGCGATAACCGTCACAGGTGGATTTGAGTTGGACATGATTGAAATTGAGGTAAAATGAATGTGAGGTGTTATGAACATAAAAGTGGTGACTAAGATACTTGACGCAAATGACCGCATTGCCGACACTAACAGCCGCAAACTAAAGGCCGCCGGTATATACACTATTAACCTTATGGGCGCGCCGGGCGCCGGTAAGACATCTCTTTTAGAGTGCGTCATAGGCAGATTGAAATCTGGGCTTAGGATTGGGGTTATTGAGGGGGATATTGCCGGCACAGACGACGCCAGAAGGATAGCCCTTCATAACGTACCCGTCGTGCAAATAAACACCGGTGGGGCCTGCCATCTGGATGCAAACATGATAGGTGCTGTCCTGGACTCACTTCCCCTTGCCAAAATAGATGTGCTTATAATAGAAAACGTGGGAAATCTTGTCTGCCCCGCCGAGTTTTCACTTGGCGAGGACATGAAAATCATGGTTTCAAGCATTACAGAAGGCCACGATAAGCCGTGTAAATACCCCTTGATGTTCCAGAAATCAAGCGCCCTAATTTTAAATAAGACAGACCTGCTGCCCTATATGAACACAGATATGGGGAAATTTAAGGCCGACGCGTTGTCATTAAATCCCATGATTAAAATATTCGAAGTCTCATGCAAGACACAAGAGGGCGTTGGGGAGTTTTGCGATTGGTTAAGCGGGCTAAGATAACCGTAAGGGGCACGGTTCAGGGCGTGGGTTTCAGGCCCTATGTGTTTAAGATGGCCGTGGGGTGCGCCTTAAAGGGATATGTGGCCAATACGCCCACCGGAGTGGACATAGAGGTAGAGGGTGAGGATGCCGGGGGTTTTGTTGACCAGTTACTAAAGCGTCCCCCTGCCCTTAGCTCTATTGAAGAGGCATACATTGAATTTCTGCCATTAAAAGGCTACGAGGACTTCACCATAAGAAAAAGTCCCGGCAACGCCGCGCCTTCTACTCAAATCGCCCCCGATATATCAATCTGCGGCGATTGCCTTAATGAACTGTTAGACCCCAACAACAGGCGATACCTCTACCCGTTTATAAACTGTACGAACTGCGGCCCAAGATACTCCATAATAAAGGCCGTTCCATACGATAGAAAAAACACGGCTATGTCCGGGTTTCCCATGTGCGAGGACTGCTGCGGACAATACGCCAATCCCGAAGACCGTCGCTTTCACGCAGAGCCTATCGCGTGTGATAAATGCGGCCCGGCGCTTGAGCTTGACCTGCCAAACAGGCATTACACAGTGGCCGCCGCGGCACCGATAGAGTCGGTTATACGGCTGCTCAAACAGGGTGCAATCGTCGGCGTTAAGGGAATCGGAGGGTTTCATCTTATCTGCGACGCCCTTAATGGCGATGCGGTTGAGACACTGCGCAAAAGAAAGAAACGACAAAAGAAACCCTTTGCTATGATGGCGGCCACTGTTGATTCGTGTCGGGAATTCGCTCACATATCAGACAAAGAAGAGGCACTGCTTACCTCACCAAGACGCCCCATAGTGTTATTAAAACAGAAAGCCTCTCTGCTCTCAACGCTTGTAAGCGGCGGCGTGGGGTACCACGGCCTGATGCTGCCGTATACACCCCTGCACTATCTCCTGTTTTACCACCTGTCAGGCAGTTGTAAATCAGCAGAGGTTCCCCATTTTAAGTCTCTTGTCGTCACAAGCGCCAACCACCCCGGTGACCCTGTCATTACAGATAACGACGAGGCCGTCAGTAAACTTTCGGGCGTAGCCGACGTATTTTTACTTCACAACAGGGATATTTATATGGGCAGCGACGATTCAGTCGTCAGGGTGAGACAAGACGGCACGCCGATGTTCATAAGGAGGTCGCGCGGGTATGTTGCCGAGGCGTTGCTTATTGATGGAGACGGCCCGGATGTGGTGGCATATGGTGGTGATTTGAAAAATACCTTTACCGTACTAAAGGGAAATCACGCGCTGCTAAGCCCCTATCACGGCGATATGGAAAATCCCGGTACTATGGAGTTTTTCAATCGAAATCTAAAAAATATGTCGGAGATTTTTGGTATCAACCCAGCCATAGCCGCCTGCGACGCACACCCCGGATATATAACCCATGCGATGGCCAAAGAGGGTGGCGCTGGACGGCCTATACTAATCCAACACCACCACGCCCACGCGCTTTCAGTCATGGCCGAACATCAATTAACCGCAGACGCGGTTGCGGTGGTGCTTGACGGCACAGGTTATGGGGCTGACGGCAACATATGGGGCGGGGAGTTTCTGATTGCCAACCCTTATGGCTTTAAGCGCGCGGGGCATTTCAGGTATATGCCCCTGCCGGGGGGTGATAGGGCCGCGAAGGAACCCCGGCGCATGGCCGTGGCCTATGTTGCGGACGCCTTTGGAGATGGGGCGCTTGAGGTGCTTGAGGCAATCGGGTATACGGCGCGGCATGGCGGGGAATTCATAGATGCGATCCTAAAGATAATCCCCATCAGGGAGTTCTCCCCACTTAGCAGCGGCGCGGGCAGGTTATTTGACGCCGTATCTTCCATCCTTGCCATCGTCGATATAAACACGTACGAGGGACAGGCCGCTATGGAACTTGAGGCCATTATATCACCAGAGGTCAGCGCTTCATATCCTTACCGCATATCAGACGGCGGGATTGTGGATTTCTCCGGGGCCATTGAGGCCGTCGTGTCAGATGTGGTTGAAGGCATAGGCAGAGGATGGGTTGCAGCCTGTTTTCATAATACGGTAATTAACGCTATCATTGATTTGGCCATGAGAATAAGTAATAGCGCGGGATTAAGAGACGTCATATTAAGCGGCGGGGTCTTTCAAAACGCATATCTGCTTGATAACACCATACGAAGACTAAAGGCATTGGGATTAAACGTCTATACGAACGAAAAAGTGCCGTGTAACGATGGGGGAATATCTTTGGGACAGGCCTACGCGGCACGGTTTATGGCAAAGGAAAGATAAAGGTGAACGCAGGGGATATAATCGCGGAGATAGCGCGGCTGTGTGCGGACATAGGCAGGCCGGTCAAGTTAATGGAGGTCTGCGGTACGCATACCGTGAGTATATTCCGGCATGGGATAAAGGGTATGCTTCCAGGGGAAGTTAGCCTGATAAGCGGGCCGGGCTGCCCGGTTTGTGTAACGCCGCTTAGGGACATAGACGCGGCCATACGACTGTCTTTAATGGAGAAAACGGTCATCATGACCTTTGGAGATATGATGCACGTGCCGGGTAGGAATCGCGATTCGCTATATAAGGCAAGGGGCAGGGGCGCGGCGGTAGATACCGTATATAGCCCACTGGACGCCCTTGAGTTCGCGGCAAATAACAGGGCATTGGATGTAGTGTTTTTTGCAACCGGTTTTGAGACAACCTCCCCGCTGATTGCCGCAACTCTGAAAGAGGCTCATAACCGCGGGATAAGGAATTTTAGCATATACAGCGCACATAAATTAGTCCCTCCGGCTTTGAGGGCGCTCCTGAATTTACCGGCTGCGGCGATTGATGGCTTTATCCTGCCCGGTCACGTCAGTACGATAATCGGCAAGAGGCCGTATGAGTTTATCGCCGCTGAGTTCAGAAGGCCGGGCGTAATAACCGGCTTTGAAGGGATGGAAATACTGATGGGTATTTATATGCTCCTGTTACAGATAGCACAAGACCGGGCGGAGATAGAGATAGAGTATAAGAAGGCCGTAAGGCCGGAGGGCAATCCCAGGGCAGTCTCCCTGATAGAGGAGGTATTTACGACTGTGGACATAGAGTGGCGCGGCCTTGGAGTAATTCCCATGAGCGGCCTCAGTCTGAATCCAGAGTTTTCGTATTATGACGCGAGAGGGAGGCTGCCCGCTGTGGTTGAGGATTATTCGGAGATAACCGCCTGCCAGTGTGCCGACGTACTGAGGGGGATAAAGACGCCGCCCGAATGTGCCTTATTTAAGAAGGCGTGCACGCCCGAAAATCCTGTGGGGGCATGTATGGTAAGTTCGGAGGGCAGTTGCAGCGCGTACTTTAAATATGGAGCGATAGACAATGGATAGAATTTTAATGGCACACGGCGGTGGTGGAAGGCTGATGCGCGAGCTTATTGACCATATTACAAAGATATTCAGTATGGGAGAGCTTAATGACTCGGCTATCTTAGATTTCCCCCGTAAGAGGCTTGCCCTGACGACGGATTCCTTTGTCGTGTCGCCCTTGTTTTTTCCAGGCGGCAACATCGGGACACTCGCGATAAACGGCACGGTAAACGATATTGCTGTAAGCGGGGCGGTGCCGCTATATCTGACGGCGGGGTTTATAATTGAGGAGGGATTTCCTGTTTCGGAGCTGCTGCTGATAGTGGAATCAATGGCGCGGGCGGCAGAGGAGGCGGGCGTAAGGGTCGTAACCGGAGATACCAAGGTGGTGAACAAGGGAAAGGGCGACGGGGTGTTTATAAACACGGCGGGGGTGGGCTTCTTAGAAGATGGTGTAAACATCTCGCTGCTATTGATAAGGGAGGGAGACGCCGTATTGGTAAATGGTGAGATAGGAGCCCACGGCACATGTATAATGGCCTCGCGTAACGGGCTGACATTTACAGAGCCACTGCTAAGCGACTGCCGACCATTAAACGGCCTGGCGCAGTTGATGATAAAAAACTCTGCCGTACACTTCATGCGGGATTGCACACGGGGGGGCATTGCGGCAACACTGAAGGAGGCGGCAACGGCATCGGGAAAGAGCATAAGAATTAAAGAGACTTCAATTCCCGTGGGATCTCAGGTCAGGGGCGCATGTGAACTATTAGGCCTTGACCCGATGTATATAGCCAACGAGGGAATCTTAACGGCAATTGTGGATAAGGCCGACGCGGAGGTGTTAATCTCCACAATGAAGCGCCACCCCTACGGGACAAATTCAGTAATAATAGGAGAGGTTGTCTCAGGCCGACCGGGATTGGTAACTATTGAGACAACGATTGGAGGAACGCGCATCATGGATATGCCATTGTACGAGCAGTTACCGAGGATTTGCTGATGAGTAATCTAAAGAGCGACGCCGGTGTTTGTCCATGCCAATAACCAGCCTAACAATTATTACTCTTCCTGAATATAATCGCACAAGTGCTTACAAACCACGTACTTACTATAAATGGAAAAAACTGCACATATATCCCGTAATGGGTAAACATCAAATCTATCGTCAATTTTACTATTACTAAGATTACTAAGGCCGTGGGTATAGAGATTTTATTCTTTGCGTAATAAAATAATATAAACGCGGCTATCATTACAATAAACACGAACAACCACTGGTAATCCCGTCCCATCGGTGAGATGAACCGCTTATTTATTATCGTATGAATGATATTTGCGTGAATTACTATGCCCGGTGTAGTTTTGGATATCGGGGTTTGGTGATTATCACTCATCGAATCCCCAACAGTCCCTATCAGCACAATTTTATCTTTAAAAACCTCTGGATTCATTTGCGGCACTTTTTCAAACGCCACCAGATTAAACGCCTCAGGGCCGCCGGTGTAATTTATATACATATACCGGTCTAAATATTTATCCGTAAATGTTGGAATTGATATGCCGCCGATAGTTGCATTGTCTTCATATCCATAGGGGTATGCGTCAAAGTCGGCATTCAAATATTTAGTCAGGGCGACTATTGGAAGAGGATAATATTCCCTCCCTTCTTTATCGAATTGCGGGGTTAATAAAAGTTTAGTAATGCCTCCATAAGACGATTTCTTTACAACTCCATATACACTGCCAAGTGAAATTAATTCGTTTCCATTAAAATATTCTTTTGAAGTTATGTTGTCATGATTTAATAGAAATTTTTCGGCTTCATTAACATAAATGGCCAAAACTATATTGCCGTTAGCAGAGTTTAGTGTCTTTATAAGCCGCAGGTCGTCTTTAATATCTCTTACACCGTCAAAAAATATATCCACAGCTATTGCTTTTGGGCCTCCTTCGAGAATTTTTGCAAGCACTTCGGCATACACGGAGCGTTTATACCGCAGTATCCCAAATCTCTCCATCGTATTGTTGTCAATGCCCACTATTATAATGTTGTCAACATTGCTGCCTCTTATGGGAAATTGCCTGCTGTAAAAGAAATCATCAACAACAGGGAGCTTATGAGCGGCGAAAAATCCTATATCGGCTCCCGTATAGGCCGACAACGTTATTAATAGTAGTAATCGTAGATATTTTATTATGGTATCCATTTAATATTTAAATATGAATATATCATATATTTTGCTAATTCCGTGTTTTCATTGTATGCTGAAAAGATAGTATACAAAAACTATAGTCTCAACATACAATAATTTATTAATACGTTAACCTTTCCCACCAATAACAGGTTCAAGAGGTTGATCTGGATGCATTTTGGTTGTATTATCATACTTCCTCTTCTTTAACTCATCATAATGTTTCTTTAAATCAAATCTCCTTTTCTTTAACTTATCGAAAAATTCATCCGGTAGCACCTTATATTTATCTATTGTATATGTTGGTCCTTTAGGTTTAGCATCCGTTTTTCCCTTGTTATTCTCCTTTTTATTGCCATCTGGTTGTTTCTTGTTTTTATCCTTCATATTACTATTTCCTGTCTTATTTACGCAACCAGGCTTACTTCCCATAAACTTACCAGTCTTCTCGTCCTTCAAATAACATACTTTTTTATCCATTGTCCAACCTCCTCAGGTTATATATCGGCTTATAGCCGTAGTCTTTGCAGTTATTGTGATGTGTGCGTTTAGTTAGTCATGCTTTTCTACACCCTGCGGCCTATCGCCGCTACCTCCGGCTCGAACGACTCTATCTCCAGCGCGGTGCCTCCCGTGTTTTCTATGGCGAATTGCCAGTATCTGCCTCTCATGCCCTTGCCCAGTTTTATTCGACGGGGGGCAGTGCGGTCTGATATTGACGGGTCTGTAACCTCTGATAGGTAGACGTTTTCAGCGCCATCGTCCGTTATGGCCTTAAATACAAACGGCGACGGGGTTCTCGCTACCGTGTAAACCTCCGGTACACGTTTAATTGAGGATTCGTCCTTACCTTTAGCATTTTTCAGCTCTGTCTTCGATGTCCTTATTGAGCAGCTTATCGGCACTCCGTCGTCTGTGTCCCCCCCAAGTATATATAGCCCGCCGTCTCCACCGGCGAAGTAGTCCTCACCCCATTGGCAAAAACCGTTGAAATCATACGCCGTGTACTCAGTCAGCGCCCCCGTGTTTATGTTTAACACTATGACGCGGCTGTCGTTACCCTGCACGAGGCTCATCATAGTCCCAACGCCAATGGACTCAAGGGCAAACAGAGGAATCGCAACCGCCCCATTCCCCTTATACTGCCCATGTCCCGACATAGACACAACAACAGCCGGAGTTGCCTCCGCCATCGCCGAAACTCCCCCGGCGTAAGCATTGACAAACGGCAGAGACGGCATCTTCACAGCAGGCACCCGCACATCGCACTGACATCCGCCCCCCGTGAGCATCCCGGCAGAGAGCTTAAGAACCGGAGAGTTCGCGCTGACGTTGATTATCGGAGGATTATAGACAAGCGTGTCTATCTTGAACCGCGGCATCCTCAGCACCCGAGTGCCGGCTATTCTGCCGGTCAAATATTCAGTATCAGTTTCAAAACATGGCAGAGCAAGCGCACTCGTTGCCGCCATCTGCGACTTAATAGTAAATATTGGAAGCCTTGCCTTTCCATAGCCTCCGGCGCCAGATACCATGCCGCCATTTATACGCGGCGATAACACGGAAAGCCGCCCAAACGAGGTAATGCTGCCGCTGGCACTGCCATCTATCGTAATTACTGGCACATCGAACGCGGCGTCGACCTGTGCCGCAAATTCCCCATCTAATGTAAATACCGGAAGCTGATTATTACAGAAATTCCCCGTCTGAGAACATGCCCCGGCACCCGTAAGATGTGGCAGCGTCATTGTCGCGCCGACAGTGCTGACTGAGACAATTGAGGCACTTATAGTTATAACCGGCAGGGTTATGGCCGCAGAGGCCGTAACTGACGGCGTGGCCTCATCAAAGTAATCCACCGCCGTTGCCCCGTAGGCGTACATCCCAACCTGTACAGAGCTGGCAAAGTCATTACGCGTAAATTGCTCGTGTTGTGACCATGAGCTGCCGTCCGTGCTTAAATACGTTGTGAAAACGGCACCGCTTCTGGTTATCCTGAAATATTTGAAAAGGGAGTTTGCGCCATACTGGGTAGTGCTGCTGTTTGTCGTATTTTTTGAGTACGCCATATCGCCGGGGATATTACTCAATCCAAGCCAATCCTCTCCCGAACTGGCGTCAGGGTCTCTGACTATAAAGCCAAAGGGATAATTTGTGGCGTTAGTGCCAATATTTACGTCGAAGTCGCCTGACAGATTCTTATACACAAAGGGAACGGTAAATGTCGCGCCAGTCGGATATGATGCGCCCGTCGGGTAAATGCTCAAATATCCCGGATTGGTAATATTAACGTCCGCGCCGGTGGCATGGGCGGAGTTTAGTAAATTCCAGCCGTAGGACTTCGCCCCATCCCCCCCGGTATATAAGTCCTGCTGTGTCGTTGCGCCGAATTGGTCTGACATTTTCTCTCTCCTTTGCTAAGTAATAAGGGGGGGTTACCCCCCCCGTACGACAAGACGGGGGATTATCCCCTAATCTGCGGCTTATTACTGTGACGGCATTGTTATTGTGAATGTGGAGATTGTCTGCACGGCGCCGCTGGTTATTGATGTTGAGGACATGTTAAGCTGTGAGCCGCTTGTGGCCACTGCCCCGTCTATTCTTTCCTCAGTGGTGGAGGACGCGCCGTCGTCTCCTGTGGCCATCAGCCTGAACCATCCCGCCGTTGCTGTGGCAACCGCCGTGCCGCTCCACGTCTCAGCCGCCGCCTTTGACAGCACACCGGAAGCCGCGTCATCAAAGCTCAGGCCCGCCGAGGTACCGTCCGAGTATATCGTGCAAAGCAGCGTGCCCGATGGAACGCTATCTGGAAGCGCAGGCTGCGCACCGGAGTATATCTGTATAAACCCCTTATAAAATATCTCCTGCAAACTGCAGGCCGCATCCACAAGTCTTATCTCGTCAAACCAGCACTGGTCGGAGGCAACCGTAGTATTCGTCTGAAAAGTCAGATAGAGGGCAGTTTGAGAAGCGCCTGTCCTGAACGTGTACTCCTTCTTTACCCACGACCCGGCCGTGTCATTGTGAATGACGGAGATGACTTCGCTGCCGCCTGACGTTGCCCCTGCTGAAACCATGCCGGCCACACCGCTTGATGTGGGCTTCTGGTAATAGTATGAGAGCTTGTAGAGCCGATTCGACCGCACGGGGATGGCCGTGGCATTGGAGAACTTTGCCGATGCCGCTCCCGCGTTTACGCATGAGGCATAGCCAGCCGCCGAGGTCGCCCCAGTGGCGGCTACCCGCTGTGTCGTGCCGGTAAGCTGCGTCCAACCACTGAAATCTGTGCCTAAGTCCCCGTTTGTTACGAGATTCGTATTGATTCCCAGCAGCTTGTTTCTTAATCCTGTCGAAAGTGTTAGTGCCATGTTGTGTCCTCCTTTGGGGTGGTTACCCCTGTGTGTTTTTATGACGGGCCATAGACCCTGTCTTTGAGAAAAGCCGTGTATGGCTGTTTTATTGCCTATGTAGTCAGCGCCGTTAATAAGGAACTGGATTCCCGCTTTCCAGACTGTGTCACAATAGTAAAGCAGCCCCCCCCCC
>NZ_JBJUSG010000068.1:0-18824 GCF_046044395.1 Candidatus Magnetominusculus dajiuhuensis
GCGGGAATCCAGGAGAGGGAATTACTGGTGTAAGTTTCTAATGCGTTTGCCCTGATTGTAAACCGCTGTTTTTTCTGTAACGATAAAGTTAGAATACACTGTCTGATGGAAGCATTGACAGGCCGCCTTATTTGTGGTATTGTAGAGGTATGGAGGGCACGGCAATGGCTAAACTGACAGAAGACGAGAGAGACATAATTTTAGTATCCATCAATGAAACCGTAAAGAGCCTTGATAAGCGATTAACGAATCTTGATAAGCGTGTAACGAATATAGATAACCGAGTAACGAATATAGAGGGGGAGCTTACTGATATTAAGCATGAGCTGGCGACAAAGCCCGACCGTGACGAAGTCCGCTTTATGCTCAAACAAGAGATAGAGCCTATCAGGAAAGAACTCGCAACGAAGCCGGACAGAGACGAAGTGCGCCGGATTGTTACTGAAGAGGTGGAAACAGCGCTGTCTGGTTACCGGTTTGTGAAGGTTAAATAAAAGTGGTTTCGATGATAATAATAATTTAAAATCAAAAGAAGAATATTTACAATGGAACCCTAAACAGTCATACAATACTACAAAGGTCTGGTGTCTAAACACTTTCTCAACTATTTTCCCCACAATCTTGTCGGATAAGTTAAAATATACTGCCAATGGAAGACACAAAAGTTGCCTATATTCAGTGCGCCTCAGGGGTAAGCGGGGATATGCTCGTCGGGGCGGTCATTGACGCCGGTGTGCCGCTTGAGTATCTCAGGGAGAGGCTCTCCGTTGTGTTAAAACAGAAAGATGGGGGCGAGATAACCTCAAAGACGGTGTATAAGAACGGCTTCAGGGCGCTTAAGTTTGACGTGAATCCCTCTGTGAGCCATCAACACAATGGGCACAGGAACTGGAAGGACATAGTGGAGATTATTGACGCCGCGGGGTTTGACGATGATATAAAGGCGAAGGGCCTTAAAATATTTCGCAGTATATTCGAGGCCGAGGCCATAGCACATGGACAGCCTTTTGAACATACACATCTCCACGAGCTCGGCGCGGTAGATTGTCTGGCAGACGTGTTCGGATTTTTATCAGGTATTAAGTACCTTGGGATAGAGAAAATTTGTGTCTCGCCCATAAACGTTGGCGGGGGCAGCGTAAAAACCGTACACGGGACGCTTCCCGTGCCGGCCCCGGCAACCGCATATCTGCTGCGCGGGATGCCTGTTTACTCAAGCGGGGTGGAGTTTGAGCTGACAACGCCCACCGGTGCCGCCATTATAAAGGAAATGTCTGCCGACTTTGGCGCGTTTCCCGATATGATTGTTGACACCATAGGCACAGGGGCGGGAGGGCGTGACATCGCCTCAGCGCCAAATATTTTGAGGATTTTTATCGGCAGGGCAGGGCGGCAGACCTCCTCAGACGAGAACGCCTTTATTATTGAGACAAACATAGACGACATGTCCCCGCAGTTATACGGTGGCGTCATGGAAAAACTATTTCGGGCCGGTGCTCTTGACGTGTATATAACCCCTGTCATAATGAAAAAGTGCCGCCCGGCGGCCCTGCTTACCGTGATAACCGGGGAGGACAAGATAGAGCCGTTGTCCCAGATAATATTTGAAGAGACTACCACAATCGGGTTGAGATACTACCGCGTATCGCGTGAGACGCTTCAAAGGACTATCCACCCCGTAAACACGAAATATGGAGAAATAAGGATAAAAACAGCCGTAAGAAACGGCAAGTGCCTCAACGTGTCGGCCGAATATGAGGACTGTAAAAAAGCTGCGGCGGAGTTCTCTGTCCCTGTAAGAAGGGTAATTGAAGAGGCGCTAAGGCAGGCAAATGATTCCTGATTTTATAAGAAGCCGTAAAAAAACCGCCATATGGGCGGCAACAGTCATAGTTGCCGTCTTGTCAATCTTCTCATATAACTATCTTACGAAAAAACCCCCGTACGAGATAATAGAAACGGCAAGGGCCTCGTACTCCGATTTGGAGAATATCGTTGTAGAGACCGGAATAATCAAGCCCCAGGTCGGCGCTATGATTAAAATCGGGGCAAGGGCAACGGGGGAAATCCTCCAGATGCTCGTTGCGGTTGGCGACCCCGTGAAGAAAAATCAGTTGATCGCAAAAATTGATGATAGGGACGTTATGAAAGACCTTGAAGAGCTTCGCATCTCCCTCAGTAAGGCGCAGAGCAACCTGAATAAGATTGTCGTCACCTATCCTCAGAAGATAAAGGAGGCAGAGCAGGACCTTATCTCAAAACGGGCAAAAGTAAAAATCACCGCCCTTGACATGCAGAGAAAAGAGACCCTGCTGCAAAAGGGCTACCTTGCCCAAAACGACTTCGACAAGGCCACAGCCGATTACGAACAGGCAGAGGCCGATGTGAAAAAAAACGAAGAGACCGTCAGCCGCCAGAAAAATGAACTCCTTGATGACCGCAAGATGCAGGAGGACGAGATTGCCTCAATCAAATCAAACATAGAGAAGACCCAAATAAGGCTCTCCTATACGAATATCGTATCGCCAATTGAAGGTGTCGTCTCAGAGATACAGGGGCAGGCCGGAGAAACAGTCGTAACCGGCCTTCAGGTTGCCAATCTCGTTACCGTTATGATTCCCGACAAACTTGAGATGTGGATATACGTGGACGAAAGCGACATAGGGACAATCAAAAAAGGGCTTGATGTCCTCTACACAGTAGATACATATCCTGATAAGGTTTATAAGGGTCTCATAAGCAGAATTGACCCACATCCGTTTGTCAAGGACAACATCGTTTACTATCAGGCAATAGTAAACATCTCCCCCGAAGACGCCAGGACGGTCAGGCCGGAGATGACCACGCACGTGCGCGTTATAACGCAGAAAAAGGGACATGTCCTCTGCGTACCAAACGGTGCCGTTAAATTTGAAAACGGCAAACACACCATCTATAAGATACTGCCGGGCGGCAAGGTCGAAAAAACGATTGTAAAGGTCGGCATCAAAGGCGAGGATAAGACAGAGATACTTTCCGGCCTTGCCGAAGGAGATGAGGTAGCCGTTAAACTCGTTATAAATATACAGCCCCCCGACAAGGCGGCAAAGGCCGGGGACGCCGGAGGGAAACACAAATAACGGCGCTTTGTGAGCTTCAGGCTATACACAAGCAGTTTATCGCAGGCGATGTGACCGTTGAGGCCCTCAGGGGCGTGAACCTTACGGTAAACAGGGGGGATTTCACGGCCATCATGGGCACCTCCGGCTCAGGCAAGACAACCCTGATGAACATCATAGGATGTCTTGACACTCCCACCTCCGGCACATATATCCTCAATGGCAGGGATGTCTCCGCCATGAGCGACGACGAACTCTCCGTCGTCAGAAACGAGACCGTTGGCTTTGTGTTTCAGAATTTCTTTCTCCTTCACTACGCCACAGTCATTGAAAATGTACTCCTGCCAACCCTGTATATGGACGCCCCGCAAGATGGCCCCAAAAATAAAGTAAGGGACAAGGCGATGGAGATTCTCCGCACAGTGGGACTTGAGGACAGGGCACACTTCAAGCCGCGCCAGCTCTCCGGTGGGCAGCAGCAGCGCACCGCCATTGCCCGCGCCCTTATTAACGACCCTGATTTAATCATATGCGACGAACCCACCGGCCAGCTTGACACCAGGACAGCCGCTGAAATTATGACAATCCTCAGCACGCTCAACAACAAGGGAACGACCATAATCATCGTCACACACGACCCAAACATTGCCGCATACGCGGGCAATACAACTCACATAAAAGACGGCCTGATAGACGGCGACTTCAACCGGCGGTTATAACGGCGTGAACAGGTTTATTAATAACATAAGAAGTGCCCTCTACGCGGTGTGGTCGTTTAAGCTGCGCACCGCGTTCTGTCTTTTCAGCGTATCGCTGGGGATAGCCTCAATAACGGTAATAGTGGCCTCTGTGGAGGGGGCGTATAAGAAGGCGTATGATTTCGTGGAGAAATTCGGCCCTGAGACGGTGCTCGTTTTTGGCGGGTCTGAGGAGCAGCGCGCAACCGGCGAAAAAATGAAGGCGTTGACACTCAGCGACATACAGGCCATCGGGGAGGCATTCCCAACGGCAATCCTCGTCGTTCCAATAGCTATGAGGGGCAGCGTTGCCATATCATACAGAGACGTAAAGTCTCAGACACTTATCATAGGCTCCACAGAGGACTACGCCATGAGCTGGGCATGGCCGATAGAGGAAGGCTCTGATTTATCGCGCGAAGACGCGGCCAGCGGGAAAAGCGTATGCCTTATAGGCAGCCAGGTCGCCGCGACACTATTTAAAGACACATCCCCGATAGGCAAGACCATCCTTATAAACACAAAAATCCCCTGCAACGTCACGGGCGTACTGGCAGACAGGAGCGCCTCTCAGTTGGGGATGAATCTCAACGACAGAGTTATCATACCCATAGGCGTGATGATGAAAAAACTGATGAACGATACCAAATACATAAGCGCGATAAAGATAAAATACCAGCAGGGACGCCCCCTGAACCACTGGATGGCAGAGCTGAGGTTATTTCTTAGGGACCGGCACCAGCTCAAAGAGGGCCAGAGCGACGATTTCACCATTGTAAGCCCTGAGGAGATAATAAGGTTCCTTGCTGCCCTTACGGGGTCGCTTGTGGTGTCGCTTGGCATTTCGGGCATAGTGTCGCTTGTAGTGTCGGGGTTTGTGCTGGCCAATCTTTTTTTGCTGTCAGTAAAGGAGCGGACACGCGAGATTGGGATAAGGCGGGCGGTTGGCGCTAAGAAACGGGATATCTTTAACCAATTCATAATGGAATCCTCGTTAATAACATCGGCCGGGGGGGGGCTGGGTTTTATAATGGGCTATGGGGCGTCTAAGTTGCTGCCCCTGATTGCCGACTTTCCTATGTACTTTTCATGGAAGTCCTTTGCTATTGGATTTGCGATGTCAGTGGCAACGGGGCTGGTGTTTGGAGTTGCACCGGCAAGAAGCGCCGCAAATCTATTGCCGATAGAGGCGATAAAGTGACGGCGGCAGGAAGATTTTTTCCAAAGAACATTTATCTCAATTTAGCGATTGCGGTAAAGTCGCTGGGCAGCTTTAAACTCAGGACTTTCCTTGCCATAGCGGGGGTTGTACTGGGAACCCTGTCTTTGATAACTGTGGCAAACACATCGCGTTCGATGGAATTAAAGACGATAAATGACCTTGAGAGATTCGGGAAGAATCTCCTGACTGTAAAAAGCGGCCTCACGCGTGGGCACGGCAGCCCAACCGACCTCACAGCGAGCTTAAAGCTGACGCCTGACGATGCCAGGGCGATAAAAGAATCCCTGCCGGAGGTGAAAACCGTGGCACCGGCGGCAACTAAGACATTCCCGATAAAATATAAGAATACCACAGTAACCGGTACAATGATGATGGGCATACCGATGGAGTTTTTTAAATTAAAGAAAATCCCCGTGGGGCAAGGCAGACTATTCACAGAAAAAGATGCGATGGCAAAAGTGGCTATCATAGGCTCAAAGGCGGCCGGGAAATTATTTAAGGGTGAGGCCCCCATAGGGAAAACCATATTCGTAAACCAGGCCGCATTGGAAGTGATTGAAGTGCTTGAGCCGATGGCGGTTGATCTTTCGGAGATAAACGAAGACAACATAGTCTATGTGCCGTTGAGCACATTTATGAAGAGACTGACAAACACGCCAACAATCAATCTCATATACGTGGAGGCGGCCTCAGAAGTGGCGGCAGGCCAATTAAAAGGAGAAATAGAGGCGCTGCTCCGGCAGCGGCATAATATAAAAAAAGGGGAACGGGATGACTTCACAGTCACCGACCTGAAGGATATAAACTCTATGCAAACCAAGACTATGAAGATAGTGGTTACGCTAGGGATGATAACCTCGGCCATATCGTTTACGATAAGTTCAATAGGAATACTATCTGTAATGATACTGATGGTGGATGAGAGGAAGGTGGAAATAGGGATAAGACGTGTTGTAGGGGCAAGGAAGCGAGACATAGCGCTGCAGTTTTTAACGGAGGCGTCTTTTATATCGCTCATTGGCGCGGCCGCGGGGCTGATAGCGGGCATAGCGCTGACCCTTGCCATATCGTCCATAGCGAAAATACCCTTTGCGGTATCACCGGCCGGGGTGGTAGTATCGTTTGTGGCATCAATTGTGACGGGGATAGCCTCAGGCATATACCCGTCAATAAAGGCGATGGCAATTCAACCTGTAAATATATTAAGAAGTTGAATAAAACCGTAATATTTCAGTGGGGGTTGAATTATTCGTGTAAAAATGTTAATACTATCAGGACAACATTAATTTGATAGGGGGATATATAATGGACGGGGACAATATACTTGTCATAGACGACGATAGTAATAACATGCGGCAGATAAGCGAAATCCTCCGAAACGAGGGTTATGCGGTATATAGTGCAACGACAAAGCTGGAAGCCCTTGAGACTGCGCTGGCGGTACGGCCCTCACTGGTGCTGGTAAAGTCTATGTTAATTGATTCAAGCGGCTATGAGGTGATAAGAGACCTGCGAAGTGAAGAGTCATTAAAAGGCCTGCCGTTTATTATGCTCTCGGAGATAGAAAAAAAATATGACGACAGATATAGGACAATATATAAAATAGTGGACACGATAAAGCTCCCCGTAGATAAAGACGATCTGCTTCAAAAGGTAAGCGAACACATAGAGTGGTCTGCCCCTGATGATGAGCAGCCGTCGGACAGTGAAGATTATGCCGTTGAGGATGAGCAACATGAGAATATCAGATTTGACCTGATTGAAAAGGCAAATGGGCATTCAGACGAGCCACACCATGAGCAGCCCGAAGGCCCATCAGACGCTTATCAAGCCGACAGCCCTGAACCTCCGCCCCATACGCATAGTGACACTGATTATGACGACCACGAAGATTCCTTCGTAGAACCGGTAGGAGAGGAGACTACTGTAATGGAATCAGATGAGGATGAGATACTCAATGTTCTGAAAGAAAATCGTGCTAAAAGAAAGAAACTATTCGCAATAACGACCCTTGCCGTATTTGCAATCTTATTGGCAGTGGTATATCTGTTTTTCTTGCGCGCCACCAAACCAAGTCCCGATATGATGGCCAAGTCAAAACAGGTGGCTAAGAAAGCACCCGCATCCATGCCACCGCTGGCGTCTAACTTGCTGCCAAAACCGCAGCCAGCGCCGGTAAGCAGCCCCGCTGCCCCAGCGGTAACTCCAGTTGCCCCCGCGCCAACACCTGAAGCTGCGCCTGTAAAACCAACCCAGTTCACGCCAACGCCTGAACCGGTCGCAACTCCCGCGCCAACGCCAATAGCACAGACTCAAAAGCCAGCACCGCCCAGGGACATTGTCCCCGCGCAGGAAAAAAAGCAACCCATTGTTGAGCCGCCCACAAGGCCAGTCGAAAAACCTGTCGCAGAGCCAGTCGCAAAGATAACACCAAAGGCCGAACCTCCCGCAACCGCCCCAAAGGGGAAACTCAGTACCGCCAGCAATAAAAAGGGCAGGACTGCTAAGAAAGGAAGACTCCTGACCGCCAAGCGCGGGGACAACGCCCCTGCATCAGGAGCATATGCCGTACAGCTTGGTTCGTTCAAAGACATGGCAAACGCGAAAAAACTCACTGAAACCCTGCGCAGAGAGGGCTATGGCGCCAGCATAATGACCGTAAAAGACCCACATGGCACCGCGCTTTACAAGGTACTGGCAGGGAGGTACAAAAATAAGGCGGACGCTATGGCAACTATGAAAAAACTCAGAGATACTAAAAGAATGGATGTCATTCTTCGTAAGTCCTGATCAGGCGTTATTGCGGTTTGCCCAGCCGCCACTTTGCCCTGTCCAGCAGCGGCACACCCCTGAATTGGTCTATCAGCGCCCAAGGGCGAAAGCCTGTTGGGAGTTTAGGTTCGACAACTCCGGCATTGTGCGCTAAAGAGGACCTATGTGTCTTTTTCTTAGTGGCAAAGACGACGGTATTATTTGAACCTTGGCAATCCAACGTTGATACACTTGCAAAGGCCCCGTGAATGAGCCTGAGATTATTTTTGAATAACGCCTTATTGCCGGTTATTATGTTCACCGCCGCCACACCCCTGTCTGTAAGGCAGCGCGATACATCCGCGTAAAACGCCTCTGAATAGATTGACTCCGCAAGCTGTGCCCCCGTGTAGGCATCTACGATTACAACGTCGTAAAGCTCAGTTGATTCCCTGACGAAGCCAGCGCCGTCGCCGATGAAGAGCCTCATGCGGGGGGATGGCCTGAATGGGAAATAATTCTCTGCAATTGCGGCAATCACTGCGTCTATTTCTACAATATCTATGACTGCGCCCTCTGCCGCCCCAGACAGGGCGGTGGGAATCGTCCCCCCTCCAAGCCCGATTACCAACACACGCTGCGGCTCAGGGACGAAAAGAAGGACGCACAAGATATTCCTCGCGTACTCAAGCATTGGCAAAAGAGGGTTGTCAAGGTCAGCCTCGCTTTGCTTTGTCTTAAGAGGACACCACAGGGTGACAACACCACCTCGCCTTGTGACCATCAAGCTGTTCATATCCCGCTTCAGATAATATAAGACTTCCCGTTTAGTCATATGTCTGCCTGATAATACTATGCCAATTGATGTGGTTGCGTCAAATTTTTTTCGCCACGGTAAATTTGTTCTCCATCATAAGTAAGCGGTAATTGCTTGGATTGTTGTCATCATTGTCCCTTTCCGTCATTCCGGCTTGTCCAGAATCGTCCCTTAAATGGTTGTTTCAAGATGATTTTGCCTATGCTGAGGTATAAGGACAGATTCCGGACAAGCCGGAATGACAAAATGAAGCCGGAATGACGGACTAAGAAAAGGACAGGCCAGAAATCGTTGCAACTTCCAATGAAAACTTGTTTTATCCGTCAGAACAAATTTACCGTGTATTTTTCGCGCTGGCCGATGTCTCAAAAAAAATCTTAAATTTTTATTTCATAAATTAAATCATTGTTGTATAATAGGCGCATGTTTGAATTTAACAGGATAAAGAGGCTGCCGCCCTATGTCTTTGCGATTGTGAACAACCTTAAAATGGAGGCGAGGCGGCGCGGTGAGGATATCATTGACCTGGGGATGGGCAATCCCGACATGCCCACGCCAAAGCACATCGTTGAGAAGCTGCGCGAAGCGGCAAAAAATCCCAAAAACCATATGTATTCGGCTTCCCGCGGGATTACACAGCTCAGAATGGCCATCTGCGAGTGGTACGACAGGCGCTATGGCGTCAGTTTGAACCCTGACGAAAACGCCGTTGTCACAATAGGCTGCAAAGAGGGGTTTAGCCATCTGATACTTGCCATGATAGAGCCGCAGGACGTTGCCCTTACGCCAACGCCTGCGTATCCGATTCACCCCTACAGCGTAATAATCGCGGGCGGGCAGGTGAGAAATATCCCTATCGGCCCCGGCATAAATTTCTTTGAGGAGATGGAAAAGGCGTATAAAAACACATGGCCGAGGCCAAAGGTACTGATAATCAACTTCCCTCACAATCCCACGACTGAGGTGGTGGATTTGGATTTTTTCCAGAAGGTGGTGGACTTTGCAAAGGAAAACGACCTCATGGTAATTCATGACCTCGCCTATGCCGACCTTGTGTATGATGATTATAAGGCACCGAGTTTTCTACAGGCAAAGGGGGCGCTTGACGTAGGGGTTGAGTTTTTCTCGATGTCAAAGAGCTACTCGATGGCCGGATGGCGAGTGGGTTATTGCTGCGGCAACCGCGAAATAGTCGGTGCGCTGACGAAAATAAAAAGCTATCTTGATTACGGCATGTTCCAACCCATTCAAATAGCGGCCATTGTTGCCCTCAGGGGGCCTCAGGACGCCGTAGAGGATATTCGCAGGATACATGAGGTCAGGAGGGACATTCTCATTGACGGTCTCAACCGCGCCGGATGGCATGTGCCAGCCCCTAAGGCGACCATGTTTGTGTGGGCTGAAATTCCTGATGAGTTCAAGCCTCTCGGCTCTCTGGAGTTTTGTAAGCTCCTGATAAGAGAGGCCAAGGTGGCCGTCTCACCGGGCATAGGTTTCGGAGACAGCGGCGACGGCTATGTGAGGTTTGCCATCGTGGAAAATGAGCACAGGATAAAACAGGCGTTGAAAGGCATCAAAAGGCTGCTGGCAAAGTGAGTAAGGCAGTAAATGTCGGTATCATAGGGTTCGGCACGGTAGGAAGCGGCACGGCGAGGATAATCCTTCAAAACGGCGCGCTGATAGAAAGGCGCACAGGTATCAAAATCAAACTAAAATGGATTGCCGACCTTGACATAGAACGTGACCGCGGGGTTCAAATCCCACAGGGCGTGTTGACAACTGACGCATATGACATTATCAATGACCCCGCTGTTGATGTTGTAGTTGAACTTATTGGCGGCATCCAACCGGCAAAGAAATTCATGCTTGAGGCACTCAAAAAAGGTAAGCACATCGTCACGGCCAACAAGGCACTGCTTGCAACGCATGGTACTGAGATATTCGCCGGGGCGGAGGCCCAGCACAAAAGCGTAGGGTTTGAGGCGGCCGTAGCCGGTGGTATCCCCATCATAAAGGTGATGCGCGAGGGCCTTGCGGCAAACAACATCCTGTCTATCTATGGAATAATAAACGGTACATCTAATTATATTTTAACGCGCATGACAAAAGAGGGCGCGCCGTTTGATATGGTACTAAAAGACGCCCAGCGCCTCGGCTACGCGGAGGCCGACCCCACGTTCGATATTGAGGGCATAGACACTGCCCACAAGCTGACGCTATTGGCGTCGCTTTCATATGGCATCCCCCTCTCTTTCGACAAGGTTTATAAAGAAGGCATAACCGCGATAACCCCTGAGGACATAGCCTATGCCTCAGAGCTTGGCTATAAGATAAAGCTGCTTGCGATAGCAAAGGTGGTGAACTCCGAAATAGAGCTTCGCGTTCATCCTACGATGTTGCCGGAGGACTATCTGATATCTAAGGTGGACGACGTATTAAACGCCGTTTATGTAGTGGGAGACGCCGTTGGTGAGACGATGTACTACGGGCGTGGCGCCGGGGATATGCCTACGGGCAGTGCCGTGGTGAGCGACATAATAGACATTGCCGACAGGGGCGAAGGGCGTTGCTGCCCATTTTTAAACGCCGACGGCAGTGGTTATAAAATAAAGGACATCTCAGACATTGAGACGATGTATTATTTCAGATTTACCGTCATGGACAGGCCGGGCGTGTTGTCAAAGATTTCCGGCGTATTAGGGGAGCACAATATCAGCATATCAGCCGTCATACAAAAAGAAAGAAGAGCGGACGAGGCCGTCCCACTGGTAGTCCTGACCCACAGGGCAAAAGAGCGGGACATCATAAACGCCGTAAAAGAGATAGATACACTACCGGCAGTTGCCGCTAAGACAAGATTCATTCGAGTAGAAGGCAAGGAATACAATTAGCAGCATAGGAGTCAGCCATCATGGATGAGATAATCCCCGACAAGAGGATAGACATAAGGGGGCTGAAATGCCCATATACGTTTGTAAGGTCAAAGCTGACGCTTGAATCAATGAACGTTGGCGAGGTGCTGGAGATACTACTAAATTATCCCGACGCGGCGGTCAGCATACCGAAATCCATGCAGGACCACGGCCAGAGGGTACTCTCCGTAGACAAAATAAACGATACCGAGTGGGTTATAGTGATAAGGAAAGAGAGGGATTAACGCCGCCGTGGACTTTACCGATGACCAGATGGTGCGCTACAGTCGGCATATCATATTGCCGGAGGTAGGGGGCAAGGGACAGGCTAAAATCGCCGCGGCGAAGGTGTTTTTGATAGGGGCGGGGGGGCTGGGCTGCCCTATTAGTTATTATCTGACTGCCGCCGGGGTTGGCAGGATTGCCATAGTTGATGATGACGTAGTGGATTTGAGCAACCTCCAGCGCCAAATACTACACAGCACAAAGACCATAGGCCGCCCTAAGGTGGAATCCGCAAAGTCCGTCCTTAATGACTTAAACCCTGACGTGGAAATCGTTGCGATAAAAGAGCGCCTGACGCCTGAGAACATCCTCGGCTTCATAAAGGACTACGACATAGTGATAGATGGCAGCGACAATTTCCCTACCAGATACCTTGTAAATGATGCCTGTGTGTTGGCGGGCAAACCGTTGTCAAGCGGTGCGGTATTGAGATTTGAGGGGCAGGTGACGACGATAGTCCCGGGTGAGGGGCACTGTTACCGATGCCTGTTTGAGGAGATGCCACCTGAGGGGCTTGTACCGTCATGTCAGGAGGGCGGGGTGCTTGGGGTGCTGCCGGGCATAATAGGCACATTACAGGCGATGGAAGTCCTAAAACTAATCCTCGGCAAGGGTGACGTCCTAAAGAACACACTACTGATATACGACGCCCTAAAAACAACATTCAGAAAGGTAAAAGTCCCAAAAAACCCCGACTGCCCTGTCTGCGGCACAAACCCGACGATAACGAAACTAGGCAGCTATGAGGCAAACTACTGCAGGGCGTAAGGCAGCGTCCTATTTAAGAAATCTTAGCCAGACTTCAGTACCGACTTGATTATGTCCCTATCCATACCGGCATTCGTCATCATTGACAGGTCATGCCATTGCCCTCTACTTTATGTACTATAATTTTGCAAGGATTCACAAGACCTTACGTGTAACTCCGGCAATGGAAGCGGGAATATCTAATCATGTATGGACTATTGAGGAAATCATAGGATTGCTGCTATAATGAAGCGTATATGGAAGTACAGGAAAATAAAAAGAAATTATTGAATATTGAACATGAGCGTCTTTGTGAGTGTAAAAAAACTAATATTAATTGCCTTACTGCCAAAGAATGGCTAAAAAACCAGATAGGAGTCTGGCAGTTTACATATGAGAAACGTGATGTTAGAGATAAAAGTACACATCCGGCCACATTCCCAATTTCTCTTTGTAGAAAGGTAATAGAACTATTTACCCACGCAGGTGAACTTGTTATAGACCCATTCGTAGGAAGTGGGACAACGCTTGTGGCGGCAAGAGACACCAATAGAAACGCCGTAGGGTTCGATTTGCAGTCAAACTACATAGAACTTTGCAATGCCCGCCTTTCTAATGGGCATCTTCTTAATCGGTCAAAACAGATACCTGTTCAAGATGATGCAAGGAATATCTATGAATATTTTGCAGAAGAAACGATATCTCTTGTATGGACTTCCCCACCATACGCCAACCTTTTGAACCGACAAAGAAAAAATAAGTCAAGACGAGATAGAAAAAACGAACAACTTAATAAAGTAGAGCAATATTCTCAGGACATCAGAGATTTGGGGACAATGTCATTAGAAGATTATTCATTAGTTATGGGTGATATTTTTGAATCACTGTTACCGCTCTTAAAACCGAAGGCTCATTGTGTTATCAACGTTCCTGATATGTGGTGGGAAAACGAAAGGATTACCATACACATATCTTTGGTAGAGGAGCTAAGACGCAGAGGATATGAACTTAGGAATATTATTATATGGGATAGGACAAACATTGTAAATAAAATTGGTATTTTTGGCTGGCCAAGCAACTATATCACTATGGGGGTAACCTTTGAGTACCTTCTGGATTTCTGGAGACCACCAAAATGAGATTATATTCCAAAGCAGAGATGATTTCCTCTATGAAGCAGATTATTGATACAGGTTGGCATAGGAGTGTTAAGAAAACAGTTGATAAACGAAACGATGGGGCAGTTGGGAACACACTCGAAATACTACTTGGTATTAAGGAAAACAATCTGCCTATCGCGAATTCTCATGAATGGGAACTTAAAGGGCAGAGAAAGCACACATCGTCTCTTATAACTTTAAAACATATAGAACCGTCACCGACAGGTGCTAAAATTGTTTCAACTGTTCTCTTGCCTAAGTATGGCTGGAAGCATAAAGAGGCTGGCAGGAAATATTCTGAAGAAGAAATGTCATTCCGCTCTACTACGAGCGCAACTTCATATACAAAGAGAGGATTTAAGGTAATAGTTGATAGGATACAACGAAAACTTATTTTTGATTTTAATTCGTCTATGGTTGAAATAGCAGATGCTGATGTGTCCTTATGGTATGAAAGTGTTAAAGAACGAATAGGGACTGGGAAAATAAACCCTGAGCCTTACTGGGGCTTTGATGACCTGAAATATGCCATCGGGTCTAAACTTATGAATTGTTTTTATGTCATAGCTGACGCAAAAATAGAAGACGGACATGAGTATTTTAAATATGAAAAACTACTTATCTTGTCAAGTTTTTCTTTCGATAAGTTTGTTGATTGTGTGGAGCAAGGGCACTTGTACATTGATTTTGACGCAAGAACGGGGCACAATCATGGGACTAAGTTTCGGCTTACACAAGACAAACTGCCTGAGCTTTATGATTCAGCTACTTATGTGTCGTAATATTTCAAACTGACCATCTACACCCAGTTCACCGTCTTTGACAAAATCGCTTAGAATCTGCTACACTCCCAACCGTATGGTGCGTTGTGTGGCAATTTATAATTTAGTTTGGGGAGGGTTAAAGTGGCGAAGATAGACGCGTTTTTTAAATTGATGAACGAACAAGGCGCCTCAGATCTCCACATGGTTGCAGGGTCGCAGCCTATTTTGCGTATTCGCGGCGAGATGGAACGAGTAAAGTACAAGGAGCTTGACAACGACGAACTCAAGTCCATGCTCTACGAAATCGCCCCCGAAGAGAAAATAAAGGTTTACGAGGAAACGGGAGATATTGACTTTGCGTACGAGGTGCCGGGACTTGGTCGCTACAGGGCTAACTTCTTTCAACAGAAATGGGGCGTGGGGTCTGTCTTCAGGCTCATCCCCAGTAAGATTGCCACGGTCGAGGAACTCAACATACCCTTGGTCTGCAAGAGGTTTGCCACACTGCAAAAAGGCCTCGTCCTTGTTACCGGACCAACCGGAAGCGGTAAATCAACAACCCTCGCGGCAATAATAGACTACGCGAATAAGGTGCGTAAAGACCACATTCTCACAATCGAAGACCCAATAGAATTTGTCCATAAAAGTCAGAGCTGCATAGTCAACCATCGTGAGGTTGGCCTTCATACAAAGTCCTTCGGGGCCGCCCTCAGAGGGGCGCTTCGTGAAGACCCTGACATAATACTCGTTGGAGAAATGAGAGACCTTGAGACGATTCAACTGGCCCTTGAGGCTGCCTCAACCGGTCACCTCGTCTTTGGAACCCTCCACACGCAAAGCGCCACAAAGACCGTTGACAGGGTGGTGGATGTGTTTCCCGCAAACCAGCAGGCACAGATACGCACCACATTATCAGAGGCCCTAAAGGGGGTCGTTGCACAAAATCTCTTTAGAAGGATTGACAAAAAGGGCAGAATAGCCGTCCTTGAAATCCTCATTATCACCTATGCCGCGGCCAACCTGATAAGGGAGGCCAAGACCCCGCAGCTTGCCTCTGTAATGCAGACAGGAAAAAAGCTCGGGATGCAGACCCTTGACGACGCTATTTTGGATTTGCTGCAAAAGGGCTGGGTATCGCCAGAGGAATCATACGAAAAGGCAATAGATAAGAAGCGGTTTATCCCATTTCTCAAGGAACCGCCTCCTGATTTTTAGACATATTTATTGAATTACGTGGTTGAGGAGACGAAACTATGACAAAAAACGATATTGACTCAATACTGTCCACAATGCTTGAGAGCGCCGCCAACGTGTCCGACCTGAACCTTACGGTTGGAAAACCGCCGCAAGTAGAGGCAGCCGGGCAGCTCTTACCCGTTGAGTTCGACGATCAGTCTCTGAAATCGCTGACGCCTTTTCAGACTGAGGTCTTTGCCCTGCATCTTATCCACTCAGACAGGAGATTAGTTGAAAATCTGATAAGGCAAGGCTCCTGCGACCTGTCATATTCCCTGCCCGGCAAGGCCAGGTTCAGGGTAAATATCTTCTCGCAGCGCGGCACATACTCCATCGTTCTAAGAAAACTTGAGACCCGCATCCCCACCCTTGCCGACCTGAGAGTGCCAAAGGTCCTCGGCCTGATTGCCGAAGAGAAAAACGGCCTCGTCCTCGTCACGGGAGCAACCGGAAGCGGTAAGTCATCTACGCTTGCCGCCGTCTTAAACCTCATCAACGAGCAAAAGGCCGTCCATGTGCTGACGCTTGAGGACCCTGTGGAGTACATGCACCCGCATAAGAAATCCACGTTTAACCAGAGGGAGATGGGAGTGGATTTCGATTCATTTGCAAACGGGCTGAGGGCAGCCCTAAGACAGGCGCCCAAGGTCATCCTCGTTGGTGAAATGAGAGACCGCGAGACTGTGGAAATTGGTATTACGGCAGCCGAGACAGGCCATCTTGTCCTTGCCACCCTGCACACAATTGACTCCGGACAGACGGTTAACAGAATCATCGGTATGTTTGATAAGGATGAGGAGGTGCTGCTTCGCCATCGCCTCGCAGACACTGTCAGATGGATAGTGAGCCAGAGGCTTATGCCCAAGGTTGGAGGCGGCAGGGTTGCCGCAATTGAGATATTAAAGACAAATCTTCGGGTGAAGGACACAATAACAAATGGCGAAGGTGAGGGAAAGACCTTTTACGAGATAATAGACGCCGGTGAGACCTATGGTATGCAGACATTTGACAAGTCCATAATAAACCTCTACAAGGCGGGGCTGATAAATGAAGAGACGGCGCTTGCCTACTCCTCAAGAAAGGCCATCGTAGGCAGAGGACTGGATATGGTAAAAAGCTCCAAGGGCGAAAAGACCACAGACATTGAAGGCCTGAGCATAGATAAAGATTATGCCAGAAAGGCCAAAAAATAACAGACTATGAACAGGAGGCCGGGAAATGCCAGCCATTACACCCATCTCAGAGGAAAATAGGGCCGCACTGGTCTGCGACGACAACGTGGAAAGAGCAGAGGCGGCAGAGGGCGCGTTAGAAGACCTTGCCTATAAGGTTCAAAGAGCCGGGTCACCCGAAGACGTGTCAGACAAGCTAAAGTATGACCAGTATGATGTAGTATATGTCCATGACAGTTTCGGCGGTGGAAACTCCGAAAATAACGAAGTCCTCGAAATTATCCAATCTATGCCAATATCGGCCAGAAGAAAGACATTTGTTGCCCTCGCGGGGACAAAATACACTACGCTTGACCATATGGCGGCCTTCGCGGAGAGTGTCAATATCGTAATAAACGAAGCCGACATGCCGGAGATGAAGGCAATTCTAAAGAAATCTATCCCGACTAACTACCTGTTTTATAAGGTATATAACGAGATTCTTCGCGAATCCGGCAAGGCATAGCCGTTCTTCAAAGGTGTTAACATAATATGCCAGACAAGCGCCGCGCCGCGGGGCAGGACAACAGGCCGCGCCACGGGGGGAACATCTATGGCCTCGCCGCCGAACTGGGGATTGCCCATCGAAAGGTGCTGGATTTCAGTGCGTCGGTAAACCCACTGGGCATATCCAAAAAGGTGAAGGCCGAAATCAGAAAGGCCCTGAAATACCTGCCAGCGTATCCCGACCCCGAATGCACCGCGCTGCGCCGCCAATTATCGAAAAAAACCGGCGTCCCCGATAAAAATATAATGTGCGGCAATGGCAGCACCGAGCTTATTTATCTTATCGCGCGGGCTATTAAACCAGTAAGGGCGCTTATCGCAGTGCCGACATTCTCAGAATACGAAAGGGCGCTGTCTGTAAACGGCGTGAAAGAAATAACATTGTTTCCAATAGAAGAAAGAGACAACTTCGAGCTGAACATTGAAGGCTTTATCAGGGGAATGAGAGACGCCGACATTGCATTTCTCTGTAATCCCAACTCCCCAACCGGAGGCGTCCTAAGCAGAGACGCCGTGCTGTCCATCGTAGAGCACGCCGGGCAGTGTAACTGCTATTTAGTGGTTGATGAGGCATTTGTGGATTTCGCGGCGCAGGAGAGTATCACCAGTGAGGTGAGCAATTATCCCGGCCTTATGGTGCTGCGGTCTCTGACAAAGTTCTACGCACTGAGTGGCCTGAGGCTTGGGGCCATGTTCTTTCACGATGATGTCTCCACTGCCCTTGCCGCCAACAAAGAGCCATGGTCGGTGAACTCACTGTCACAGAGGGCTGGAGTTGCCGCCCTTTGTGACAAGGCCTACGAGACAGAAACCTTTAAATACCTGAGAAGGGAAAAGGCCTACATAGAGAAAATGCTGCGAAGGCATGAGATTAGTTTCTACCCGTCTAAAATAAATTTCTATCTGACAAGAGACGAAAGGGCGCCGGTTCTCTACGAAGAGTTAAGAAAACGGGGGATTGTCCTAAGAGACTGCTCAAACTTCAACGGCCTGAATGACAATTATCTGAGGATAGCCGTAAAGAGCCACAGAGAAAACGCCCTGCTTTTTAAAAATATTGCATCAATTCTGAGAAAAAATAATCATGTAATACCAAAGTAGAAATGTCCCAAAGAGGACATGGTGATGGGGATTAGAAGAGGTTGCATGTGATGTCAATGGTGGAGAACAAATTTACCGTGCTCTGTACCGGTTAACGCTTGATTTTGACGGGTCAGTTTTATCTACCAATGAACGCTTAAAATGATTGAAGGAGGCTCTATAATGGAAGACGATTTTGAATTGATATCGAAGCCAAAGAATTTTACTTTCGATGAGCTTGTAGTTCTTTGTAAGCGTCAAGAAAACCCCATCTTTACAGTGGGGGTAGCAGATGTC
>NZ_JBJUSG010000069.1:0-18671 GCF_046044395.1 Candidatus Magnetominusculus dajiuhuensis
CTACTCCATCTCTCCACGATCATCTTTGTAACACTTATTTATTGACAGTCCCTTAGACAGCTCTACAGCGAGTTTACCATAGAGGAGGTCGAAACCACATACAACATGAGTCACAAGAAAAAGGTGACAGAGCTTTTGATCAGGAATTATTGATAACGAGACTGGAAGTTTGAGGCGAAAACGTCAGGATATTGACAAAATAAGAAATTTTTGCAAAATCACCTGATAAGATTTGCAAAACTGGCCGCATAGTTATAACAATCGAAATAATATTCTGATGAAATCAATACCCTAAAAAATAGCTGGTGACGGTTTGGTGACGGTATTTTTGAGGGGTATGAAGAGATAAGTTCTTGATATATAAGAATAACAATATTGGACGGTAGGGGATTCGAACCCCCGACCCCCACGTTGCGAACGTGATGCTCTCCCAGCTGAGCTAACCGCCCAAAGCTAACTGACAACGGCTAAATGCATATGGCAATCATCCCACATTGCTATTGTCTCATAATACTATAAGTAAAATCAACAACCATTAAGGACGTGGTGAATAAACCACTTGAAAAACTTCTTGTAAATACGCCAATATATACGTCATGAATAGATCTTATGCCATTAAGAATGCCGGTATGTTCGTAGTTTTCATGTTTAGCCTCTCTTTTAGTGCGTACGGTGCGGAGGCTGGGCATGTTGTTATGCGCTTCAACGAGAAAAACGATTTTTTAAGGTTTGTGTTTCAAGGCTCAAACGACTCTCTGATAAGCTTGGCCACGGTCAACGAATCATATAGTATCGTTAAGATTGATTTCCCTGATAATTTTTCATTTGAGGGAGTAGCCCCGCCGGAGGTGGTTAATATTATCCGGAAGGACAACAGTCTCTATTTAAATATAAAGAATGTCGGGAAAATAAAGGTATCACGATACTCAGGCCCTCCACGTCTGGTTATAGACGCGTATATAACCGGCGGCACCCTGTCGGCACAGTCACCCGCGTTGGCACAAACTAACGAAACCGCGGGGCTGAGTATCTTGTTAGACGCCGGACATGGCGGCGTTGACACGGGAATAATCTCAGGGCAGTTTAAGGAAAGCGACCTTTCCCTGTCCGTATGTGCCGATCTGGCCAAACGCATAGGTGGCAAGGCCAGCAGGGTTGCCATCATCAGAAAGGACGACTCGGCCATGTCCCTTGCTCAGCGACTTATAGATATTCGTAAATACAGGCCGAATTTGTTTATCAGCATACATGTTTCGGCCTCTGGCCAATTTGCCATATATACGAGCAGCTTTCCGGCAGCCATGTCAGGGCCGGAGATGGCGTATAGCACCGCTTACGCGGGTTCCGCCTATGTCGAAAAGACCAGGGCGCTTTCAAAGGCGGTCGGCAGCGCGTTTAACGAGAAATTCAAAATGCAGACTGTCTATAGGGAAATGCCAGTTCCAATACTCAGCGGCACGGCCGCGCCGGCCATCATGATTGAGATACCAAATCCGGCTTCTTTTACATATAATGACGATTCGATTAATTCCATATCGGATGCTATAATTAAGGCGATTTCAGAATATGCGAAAAAGTAGGTTAATATTTCTTGTAGTTTTGCCGCTAATCGTACTAATAGTTGGCACAACGGTCGTATATTATTATATAATGTGGAAAGACGACCACCGCTCAGGCGCAACAAGCCTGATAGCGCTGAAGGAGAGGGAGAAACTCGTAAGCGACGCCCGGGACGTAAAGGTGTTCTACCCCGAAGGGGCGGCCCTTAACATCATGATTATAAAGATTAAGCAGACCTTTGATACGATGAAAATAGCGGAGACCGCCATAGGAGAGCTTTTTAATCTCAATGCGATACCCAACAAAGAGGCCTTTCCATCAAACGCCAGGGTACTGGGAATCTACTATGGCATTGATAAAATACTCTACGTGGATCTCTCGGCTGAGATAAAAAAGAACTTTCAGGGTGATGCCCTGAAGGAATTTCTGATAATAAAGAGTATATACGAGACGGCCACCTCTAACGTGGAACTTGATGACGTGAAGATTCTTATAAATGGAAAGGAAGAGGAAACAATAGGAGGACACTATGACATCAGTTCCCCCATAAAAAGAATAGCCACACAAGAGGCAAAAATTTGATGAAATTCGACAACATGGCTGATATGCCGATAGGGATATTTGACTCTGGAGTGGGCGGTCTGACGGTTCTGAAGGAGATACATGCCCGTCTGCCCGCAGAAAGCACTATCTACATGGGGGATACCGCGAGGGTGCCATACGGCATACGCTCAGCCGAGACCGTTATCAAGTATTCGCTTGAAAATAGCGCGTTTCTTGTGGAAAAAGGTATAAAGCTGTTAATAATAGCCTGCAACACGGCATCCGCAGTAAGCCTTGATATAATAAGAGCCGCGTTTAAGATACCAGTGATGGGCGTTATAGAGCCTGGCGCACGGGCTGCGGCTATGGCAACCAAAAACGGCCGCGTAGGGGTAATAGGCACAGAGGCTACCATAAAAAGCGGTGCATATGGCAGGACAATCCGGAAAATCGCACCAGGCATCGTGGTAATTGAAAGCTCATGTCCTCTGTTTGTACCCCTTGTTGAGGAGGGGTGGCTTGATGACGAGGTGGTCGAGTTAGTTGCGCGCAGATATTTGACCGAGATGAAGCGCACCAATATAGATACCCTTGTGCTGGGATGCACGCACTATCCACTGCTGAAAAGGGTGATAAAAAAAGTAATGGGAGACGGTGTTGTCCTGATAGACTCCGCTATCGAAAAGGCAAAAAACGTCACTGACATACTGACATCGTCGGGTTTGCTGAAGGCGGCGGGCACTCCGGTGTTCAGAAAATACTACGTTACGGACTGTCCTGACAGGTTTCAGGAAATCGGCAAGCGTTTTATGCTTGATTCATTAGAGGATATTACAAGGATAGAGATTGCGTCGCTGGAGGAGAAGGCCATAGCCTTAAAAAACAAGCAGTGCAATGGAGGCGTATGAGAGAAGACGGAAGGGCAAATTCGGAGTTAAGGCCGGTAAAGATAACCAGGGGTGCCGTCAGGTATGCCGAGGGTTCGGCACTGATTGAGGCAGGCTCTACAAGGGTAATCTGCACTGCGACGATAGAGGAGACCGTGCCGCCGTTTCTAAAGGACAAGGGGAAGGGCTGGGTAACCGCCGAGTATGGAATGCTGCCGCGCTCAACCCACACGCGTATGAACAGAGAGGGGCGCAGCGCCAAACCAAATGGCCGTACGCTGGAAATTCAGCGCCTCATAGGGCGCGCCATGCGAAGCGTAATTGACCTTTCACTGCTTGGCGAGAGGTCTTTCATCATTGACTGTGACGTGATTCAGGCAGACGGAGGCACCAGAACCGCCTCAATAACGGGTGCCTATGTGTGCTTCATTGACGCGCTTCGTTTTGCCATGAGAAACGGTATGATCAAAAAGATTCCTCCAATAGACTATGTCGCCGCGGTAAGCGTGGGCGTGGTGGACGGGCAGCCCATGCTTGACTTGTGTTATGTGGAAGATAAAGACGCCGATGTGGATATGAATATAGTAATGACAGGCTCCGGCAAGTATGTGGAAGTCCAGGGGACGGCCGAAGGCTCCCCATTTACAGGGAAAACCCTGAATGAACTGCTCGATCTTGCGCGTGTGGGTATTGAGAAGCTCGTCGGGATACAAAAGGAGGTACTTGGAGATGAATCTGTTTCTGGCAACTAAAAATCAGGGGAAGGTGCGGGAGTTAAACTCTCTGTTTGCCGGTACTGGCATTGAGTTTACTAGTGCCGCAGATGTAATGGGCACGGTTGCCGAAGATGGGGATACGTATTATAAGAACGCCTATGCCAAGGCAATGGCCGTTTATGAACAAAGGCCAAACCCTGTTGTTGCCGAGGACTCAGGGCTTGAGGTTGACGCCCTTGATGGCTCACCCGGAGTGTTTTCAGCCCGCTTTGCCTCTGATGTGGACGGTGTCAATGCAAGCGACGAGGATAATGTTAACGCGCTCATGGATTTTATGCAGGACATCCCGGCTCCCAATCGTACTGCAAGATTCGTCAGCGTATTTTGCTTTATAATGGGGGGGAAGTCGCTATTTTTTGAGGGTGAGGTAGCAGGTTCTATCACCACTGAGCCTATGGGTAGCGCAGGATTCGGATATGACCCGGTCTTTGTCCCCGCCGGTTACGACAAGACATTTGCTGAACTTGGCAGCGACGTAAAAAATAGAATCAGCCATCGCGCAATGGCCGTGATTAAACTTAGGGATTATTTATTAACCATAGATGGTAAAGGCAAAAAATAATATATGAAGGTCGTTATTTTATGTGGCGGGCAAGGTACGCGCCTGCGTGAAGAGACTGAATTTAAACCCAAGGCGATGGTTGAAATCGGCCAGATGCCTGTCCTGATGCACATTATGAAGTGCTATGCCCATCATGGATACAAGGAATTTGTCCTCTGCCTCGGCTACAAGGGGCAGCAGATAAAGGATTATTTCTATCGCTACGAAATGCTCACAAATGATTTTACAATAGACCTGCACAGCAAGGAAATCACCTTCCATCCCCGCAATGCCCTTCAATATGAGGGGTGGAAGATAACGCTTGCCGACACGGGGCTTAACGCGATGACCGGTGCTCGCCTCAAGCGCGTAGAAAAATACGTCAGCGGGGATTTGTTTATGCTTACCTATGGCGACGGCGTTACGGATTTGAATATTAATGAGCTGATTAGTTTTCATAAGGGACACGGCAAAATCGGCACGGTTACGGGTGTTGTGCCACCGTCCAGATATGGTGAGCTTCTGATAGAACATGACAGGGTTGTCTCATTCATGGAAAAGCCGGACTACGGGGGAAGTGCCATAAGCGGTGGCTATTTTGTATTTAAAAAAGAGTTTTTTGATTATCTCCATGACGATGACGGCTGTGTGCTGGAGAAACTGCCCCTTGAGAGACTAGCCAAAGATGGGCAGTTGAGGGTGTTTCACCACAAGGGATTTTGGCAGTGTATGGACACGTTCAGGGACTATAATTATCTGAAAGATATGTGGGAAACGGGAAGTCCGCCATGGAAACTGTGGCAGGATTAGGCTTAATGCCTATGAAGTTAACGCCGACAGAGGGTCATCTGGATTCCTGCTTTCGCAGGAATGACAAATCTGTTTGTTCATGTATTTCTTGTCTGTCATTCCTGCGAAAGCAGGAATCCAGTTTTTTTCTCGACCGATTTAACTGCATAGGCAATTTTAACTCAACTGCGCTTTCTCCTGGCCATGTGGCAAGCCGGTGATAAGAAAAGACCTTTTTGGCGGTGTCTATGATGGTCGGCGCGTACTGGTTACCGGACACACGGGCTTTAAGGGGTCGTGGCTTGTGCTGTGGCTTTTGGGGCTTGGGGCGAAGGTGGCGGGGTTTTCGGCGTATCTACCGTCAGAGCCGTGCAATTACGATGTGCTCAAACTTAATAATAAGATACACAATTTTGAAGGTGATATAAGGGATTATGCGGCCTTAACAGGGGCTCTTACGACATTTCGCCCCGATATGGTCTTTCATCTTGCGGCGCAGCCAATTGTCAGACTCTCCCACGAAGACCCGCTTCTGACTTTCAGCACGAATGTCCAGGGCACGGCCAATGTCCTGCAATGTATTAAAAATTGTGAAAGTGTTCGTGCCGCCGTTGTCGTAACGAGCGACAAGTGCTACCTCAACAAGGAGTGGTACTGGGGCTACAGGGAAAACGACACGCTGGGCGGTGATGATCCTTATAGCGCCTCTAAGGCATGTGCCGAGATTGTCTTTAAATCATACTGTGCGTCGTTTTTTCAGGGACCAGACGCCCCGCGACTGGCAACGGCGCGCGCCGGCAACGTCATAGGCGGGGGTGATTGGGCGCGGGACAGGATAATCCCCGACTGCGTAAGGGCATGGTCACAGGGCCGGGAGGCCGTCATGCGAAATCCAAACGCAACAAGGCCCTGGCAGCACGTGCTTGAACCCCTAAGCGGCTACTTGCAGCTTGGGGCGCGGCTCCTATCATTGGGCATTGCCTCAGGCGAGGCATTCAATTTCGGCCCTGACGCGAGGGCTAACCACTCGGTTGGCGAGCTTATCTCAGAGTTTATGGCTCACTGGGGAGTCTGTCTGATGAGACACGAGGGTTCGGAAATCAGGGAGAGTTCGCTTTTGAAGCTCTCGTGCGACAAGGCGCTGCAGAAGCTCAAGTGGCACGCCGCCCTCAATTTTAAGGAGACCGTCGGGCTAACCGCGGTTTGGTACAAGAGTTATTACGAGGGTAAGGAGGATATGTTTGAGTTGTCCATGCGGCAAATAGAGCGCTATATCGTTGCGGCAGCTAATAAGACAATACGCTGGGCCGTAGGCGGCAGATGATAGAAGGAATCGTCGTCTCCCAGTTGAAACAAATAGAAGACGCCCGCGGCAAGGTGATGCACATGCTGAGGCGCGACGACCCGCTGTTTGAGCGCTTTGGTGAGGTATATTTCTCGGTAGTGAATCCAGGCTCTGTAAAGGCGTGGAAACTGCACACGAAAATGGCGCTTAATCTGGCAGTCCCGTTTGGGAAAATCAGGCTTGTTATCTATGACGGCAGGACAGGCTCTCCGACCCTGGGGCTTGTGGATGAGTTCATAATCGGCGAGGGCAACTACTGCCTGGTGCATGTGCCGCCGCTTGTGTGGAGCGGTTTTATGGGTATCTCAGAAGGCATTGCGATTTTGGTCAACTGCGCTACTGAGCCTCACGACCCCACCGAGGCAGAGGTGTGTGACCCCGACACCCCCATTATCCCGTACCGGTGGCCGACATAATGCACATACTGATAACCGGGGGCAGGGGATTTATTGGCGGCAGGACAGCCCTGTATCTGAAGGAAAAATATCCCAACTCTGACATAACCATCACAACTACAAAAAACGAAGACCTTCCGGCGTGGTGTTCAGCATTTAACACGCTCAATATGTCGCTCAGCGATGAGCAATCAATCAAACGAGCCGTCAATGGCGCTGATGCAATAGTCCATCTTGCCGCGTTAAACGAAATTGACTCAATGCGTGAGCCTGTCTCGGCGATGAGGATAAACGCGGAGGGGACATTCCGGCTGCTTAGGGCGGCCTCTGAGCATGGCGTAAGGAATTTCATATATTTTTCAACGATTCACGTCTATGGAGAGAACCTTGCGCTGCCCCTGATAACAGAAGACACCCCAATACGGCCATATCACCCGTACGCAACCACACACGCGGCGGCCGAGGGGTTTGTTGATCAGTTCAGACGGTATAACGCAATGAACACTGTGATTTTCCGACTGTCAAACGCATACGGCGCCCCTGCGGACATGGCGGTAAACCGCTGGATCCTCGTCTTTAACGACCTCTGCCGCCAGGCCGTAACGCACAAGTCGCTTACACTAAAATCCTCCGGCAGACAGTACAGGGATTTCATATCAATACACGACGTAACACGCGCCGTCGGTCATTTCATTTACGAATTAAACGGCCAATGGGGTGATGGGTTATTCAATTTGGGCGGCGAATGTCCGATGACGATTTTGGAGGCGGCCAAGCATGTCGGGCGGGTTTACAAAGAGACCTATGGACGGGAAATCAGCGAAATAAAGGTTGGAGAGGCCGTCTCTTCAGATGCCTTTTTGAATCCAACGAATTATAGTATCGAAAAGATAAAAGAAACGGGGTTTCAACCTGAGGGTGGCATGGACGATGAGATAAGGCGATGCCTGTCTCTGTGTGAAGGCTTCGTGGAGCGTGCGTAATGACTAAGCACGGCTCACCCCTCGTGTCAATCATCATGCCGACATATAACTATGCGGGGTTCATTGCTGAGTCAATAAACTCTGTGCTGGAGCAGACATACCGAAACTGGGAGCTTATAGTGATAGACAACTATTCGTCCGACAATACGGAGGAGATAGTGCGCGGCTTTGGGTGCGGCCAAATCAGATACATGAAGTTTAAGAACAATGGCGTAATAGCCGCCTCAAGAAATGTGGGACTGAGGGAGGCGCACGGGGAGTATGTGGCGTTTCTGGACTCAGACGACTTGTGGCTTGCGGACAAACTTGAAAAACAGGTGAACTATCTAAGCACCCATAAGGATGTCTTTATGGTGTACTCAAAGGCGGCGGCGATGGAAAACGGTGTTCTGACCTATACAAAGGGAAGGGCACCGGGGCGGCGAATTGGCTTAACCCACAGGGGCATATTTATTGATTTGTTTCTGTCTTTCAATTACATATCCTGTCTCACGGTGATGTTTAGAAACGGCAATGGCCTTCAATTCAGCGAAGACAAGGGGTTAACCACCGTCGAGGATTTCGACTTGTGGCTTACTATCGCCTCTGAATATGAAATAGGATATATAGACGAGCCGCTGGCGTTTTACAGGATACACGGCAAGAACACCGGCGCGCGGATTAAAAAATACGTCGGGGCAAACCTAAACCTGATAAAGAAATACAGGGGTAGCGTCTCAGCGCCCGTGCTGATGAGGAAATACGCCACGTTTTACGCATATGTGTTATCAATCCTGCCGGAGGCCATGGGCCGCGTATTTCGCCGTTTTGGTGGATAAATAGACGGTCAAATGAGCCAATTGCAAAACACTGTCGCTCTCTGTACTTCCAGTGTTCTGGATTCCTGCTTTTGCAGGAATGACAGACAAGGGAATCCGGTCTTTGGGGAGGAAACTCAACGGGGGCACGTATGTTCATTTTGCAAATGGACACAAATGGCCAGGGCAATCGCATTAGAAAAATAAAGCAGAAGATACCTATGCAATCATTCCGGCTTTGTCCCTTGTCGTCATTCCGGCTTGTCCGGAATCTTCCCTTTAGTGGGAGTTTCATAATGACTGTGCATATTCTGAGGCATAAGGACAGATTCCGGACAAGCCGGAATGACAAAAATAAGGGGGCAATTTCTAATGCGATTGCCCTGCACAAATGGCCTAAATGATTTACTATTTGCTGGCCGCTGTTATATACTAAGCCATCTCTTTCGGCCTGTCTTAGCGGTATGCGGCTCAACTGGCGGAGCATATTGAATAGTGAGAATAGTCAAATTAGAAATAAACGGCTTTAAGTCTTTCGCCGACAAGACGGTATTTTCGATGCATCCCGGAACTACATGTATTGTCGGGCCAAACGGCTGCGGCAAGAGCAATGTCGTAGATGCCTTCAGGTGGGTGCTCGGTGAACAGAGCGCCAAGACCCTTCGCGGTGAAAAGATGGAGGAGATTATATTTAACGGCACCGCTGAGGTAAAGGCAAAGGGCATGGCGGAGGCAACGCTGTCCTTTTCCGATTCGGCAGACGGTAACGGCAGCTCCGGCACAGGCAACATTGTTGAGGTAACAAGGAGGCTTTATCGCTCAGGGGAGAGTGAGTATTATATTAACAAGACACGCTGCCGCTTAAAGGACGTAAGGGAGATTTTTCTTGACACAGGGCTTGAGGTCAGGAGCTATTCCATCTTAGAGCAGGGCAGAATCAGCGAAATACTGAACACAAAACCTATTGAGAGGCGTTTTCTCATAGAGGAAGTTGCTGGTGTTATGAAGTACAAGGTGAGAAAATCTGAGGCGCTTGCCAAAATTGAACGTTCAAAGGCCAATCTTGACAGGATAAACGATATTGTCAGCGAGGTGAAGCGCTCCATCTCCTCACTTGACAGACAGGTAAAAAAGGCCGAGAAGTTTAAGGCGCTCACTACTGAACTCAGTCTCATAGAGCTGTCAATCGCAAAACGGGATTATGCCTTGCTCATGGACACATATACACGGCTTTCCACTGAAATCAACACGCTCACCGGTGAACTTCAGGAAACCGGCGCGGGGATTTCTGAAAAAGAGGCGGCGCGCGAGGCCACTGGCAGGGTCATTGAAGAGAAACAAAAGGCCCTCGACGCACTAAGCGACTCCCAAAGGGGACTGGACAGGGATATATCAATGCTGGAGAAAGACATGGCCGTAAAACGCTCCGCCATTGACAATATCACCGACCACACTGAGAGGCTGAACGCCCAGATAAGCGGCCATTGCGCCGAAAGAGACGAGACACTGAACAGGGTTGCGGAGCTGTCACAGGCCGACACCGATTTAGGCGCCACTTGTAATGCCCTTGAAAAGGCAATTGAGACCGACAAGAGCAAGCTCGTCCAGACAGAGGAATCCCTTGATGGTGTGGAGGAAGAACTCAGGGAGAAAAACCGCGTCCTGTTTAAAATCTCAGACGAGATAAGTACAATCCGAAACGCGGCGTCAAGCCTTCAGTCAGGGATTAGTTCACTAAGGCAAAAAAAGGACTCCGCGTCGTCGTTTTTTAAACACGCGGCCACCGAACATGACACTCACGAAAGCGAAATCAAAAAATCAGAGCGTACTATCCTCCAAAGACAGGAGGCAGTTGACTCAAACAAGGGAAAGAAAGCCGTTCTTACAAGCGACGCAGAGCTTCTGCAGAAAGAGCTTGACTCTACGCGTGCCGACATTGCCTCCATGAGGGAGTCGCTCGCAGCCGACACATCGAGGCTTAGATCGCTTGAGGAGATAACGGCAAGCGATTTAAACGTAAAGGAATTCTCTCAAAACATCGAAATCATCGCACTGCTGTCAAACATAATAGAAGTCCCCCGAAAGTACGAGATTGCCGTGGAGGCCGCCCTTGGCGGAAAGATAAAAGGCTTTATCGTCAGAGACATTGATGCGTTGAACAATGGCGTAAGGTTCTTAAAAGAACGCGCCTCAGAGCGCACCTCACTTGTGGTAAACTCACAACAAGAGAGCTATGACACTATAGCCCAATCCGGCGACGCCGTCAACGCCTTTGATGTGGTTAAGACACCGCCCGAATACGCGCAGATGATAAGGGCAATTTTAGGGAATTATTTCATTGTCAGCGACATACCAGAGGCCCTTGTGCAGTTATCAAAGGGCAGCCGATGCCACTTCGCCACGTTAGACGGCGACATCGTTGAGGCATCGGGCGTTGTTACCACGGGCAAGAGTGGGACTATCCTAAGACATCTGCGCAATATCAGAGAACTCAGGGACAAGACTGCTGGGGATACCGTGTCGCTGACAGCCCTGCAACAACGCCTCAGCGCCTCCCTTGCTCGTCAAGACGCACTAAAAAAAGACCAGCAAACCATTGACAACATCCTCTCTGCCATGGACAAGGAACTCTCCATATTGAAACTTAATCTAAAAAAACACATTGAAGACAAAGATCGCCTCACGCAAAAACTGCACTACATGAAAGTTGAATCCGAGCAGATAGACAAGGAAATCAACACCCTGAACAATAAACTAAAAGAACGCATGGAAGAGGAAACCCTCGCCCATGCCCGTAAGGACGAGATAAACGCCTATATAGAAGAGCTGAGGGATACGGTTACAGACAAAAAAGTCCACCTTGAGACTCTTCGCACCTCCTTTACCGAGAAAAAGTCTTCCATAACCGGCATGAGAGAAAGGCTCAGGGCGGTGCGTGCCGAAAAGGACTCACACGTAAAAAAGCTCGATACCCTGCAGCGAAGAGTCTCCGATGCCCATAATGAGATAGGCAGCCTCACCGTAAAACAGGAAGCCCTTATCATCGAAATCCAAACAGAAGAAAAAAAACTCGCCCGGCTCACAGAACAGGCGGCCGCCCTGAAGGCCATGATTTCAGATCAAAAGACAAGCATTGAAAGCGACATAAGGACATCGCACGATCTTGAAGCGTCCCTTAGCGCTATGCGCCATAAATACGAAGAGACACTGCGGCATGTGACCGGGCTGGAGCTTCGCCTGACTGAGTCGCGCATGAGAATAGAAAACATAAAGGCCCTTATAGCGACAAACTATGGCAAGGACATAGACGACCTGCAAACGCCGCCTCTTTCGGATGGACAGGAGGAAAAAACGGCCGTACTCAGGCGCAAAATCTCAGAAATCGGTCAGGTAAACCTTGCAAGTATTGAGGAATACGAGGAGCTGACCACACGTTACGATTTCCTGCTTGCTCAGCAAAAAGACCTGTTAACCTCAATCGCGGAACTTGACGAGGCCATTGCTAAGATAAACTCAACGACGCGGCAAAAACTAACCGATGGTTTTAACATGTTGAATTTAAAATTTGACGAGACATTCAAGAAGTTTTTTGGTGGCGGCAGGGCGGAGCTTATATTAACCGAAACCACAAACATACTGGAGTGCGGCATAGACATAGTGGTTCAGCCGCCGCAAAAGAAACTTCAAAACATAAACCTGCTCTCAGGCGGAGAGAAGACCCTATCTGCAATATCGCTGGTCTTTGCGGGCTTTTTGATAAAACCGACCCCTATGTGTATCCTTGACGAGGCGGACGCCGCCCTTGACGACTCAAACACCGTGCGGTTTGCCTTGATGTTGAAAGAACTTGCCGACAGGACCCAATTCATAGTCATTACCCACAACCGCGTGACGATGGAAGCGGCGGACTACATATACGGCATCACAAACGAAGTACCGGGTGTATCGAAAGTCATATCCATGGAGCTGACATCAGAGGACATCTCTATCCCTTAGCCGGAGTACTGAGGCCGCCAACGGCGGCAGCCTAAACGCAATAGACAAAACGTGGCGAGATTTACGGGGTGAAGGGGGGGCCCCCCCCTTCGTCGTTAATCCTTTGATTTACTATTTTTCCTCTGCTTTCTTATGCCCGTGCTTTTCAGACATAGACTTCCAGTGCTGTTTGCGGGAATCCACCATAAAAAGTAAGAGCTTAGCCTGCTGTTCTTGTGTGAGAATACCCTTTATCTCGGTCTTTTCCGATTCCATTGTGGCTTTAAGAGCGTTATGGTTGTCTTCTATTTTCCCCATCAAGTCCTTTATGTCGTCAGCTTTCTTGTTATTGACGGCCTCTCTAAGCCCTTTGATATCATCCCTCATGGATTTCATGGCATCGTGTCTTTTTTTGTCGTAACTATCCAGTACGGCCACGAGTTTTGCGGAGGTTTCTTTGTCAAGGTCAAGTGCTTTGAGCAGCTTCTTCCTTCTTTCGGCCTTAAATTTCTCGTGCATCTCCTTTTTGTGAACCTTCTTGCCTGTGTCCTGCGCTTCAGTTTCGGCGTTGCAGGTAACAGCAAACATCATCAAACACAACACCACCATAACTCCGGCTAATCTCTTCATTTAACTCCTCCATCTGACTTCCTCTTAATCCCTCAATAAGGAATTCGACGCATTTACTCCCGCGCCTGATGATTTAGACACAGGGGCACCGAAAAAGGTTTAACATTATATTTTTTACTAAAGAATTCTCGCAATACAACCGATAGGATATCAATGGGTCAGGTAATATTGCAATAACGAGGGAGGTTAATATGGCAGTTGACAGCGTAAATGGAGGGATGGCGTATACGAGTTATCTGCAGTCCACGTTACTTCAGGTTACTCAGAATACCGGCACGGCACAGGGCACAGACGGCAACAACGATAATGGAAAAGTCGGAGGCTCAAAAGGCGGCGGTCATAATAATGCCTTTGTAAACAGCATAATGGAGACCTTAAGCCAGCTTGGAATTACTCCGAACATTCAGTCCGGCTCCACACCGGCCACCACATCGGCAGCCGACACCGGCAATGACAACACACAATCAGGCGCAAACAGCGATAAGCAGGCGCTCCATGCCTTCATGCACGGCCTGTTTCAAGCGCTTAATCAGAACGCTCCGGCTACCCAGGCACAGACTACAACCAGCGACCTGACAACAAATCTCCAAAACCTTCTGCAGGGCCTTAACTCAAGCACGGCGGGGGGCGGCAACGCACAGTTAAACAGCGCTTTCAAGAACCTTATACAGACGCTGCAGGCCAACAGCGGCGGGGCGGGGGCGGGCAACGCTACGTCCGGCAGCCTGACCTCGCTTCAGGCATTTTTGCAGGCGTTGATTCAAAATCTGCCTAATCAGCAGCAAGGCGTAAATGCCATCGGCTCTGGAAATATCCTTAATACTGCGGTTTAGGGCGAAAGGGGGTTAACATGGCAATTGACAGCGTTGATGAGGGAGTAGCATTCGGTGGTGTAGCGTATACTAATTATATGCAGTACCTGCAGTCCATATTGCTTCAGCCTATTCAGAATACCGGTACGGCTCAGGGCACAGGCGACAGTAGCGGTATTGGAACAACCGGAGGTTCAGCAGGCGGCGGACAGAATCACGCCTTTGTCAACAGCGTTATGGTGACTTTGAGCCAGCTTGGAATTACTCAGAATCCTAAGGCCGGTGCCACACCAGCCGCGACGTCGGCTGCAAATAACGGCAGCGATCAGCAGGCACTCCATACGTTTATCCACAGTTTGTTTCATGCCCTTGATCAAAACACTCAAGGGACTCCACCACCGGCTGGCGGCAGTGCCCCTTCTCCTGCAAACCTGGCGGCAGACCTGCAAAATCTCATACAGAGCATTACCTTAAATACAGGTGGTATAGCCGGCCTTGATTCCCTGTTGGGTAATGATTTTCTGAACATGATACAGACGGTGCAAAGCAACAACAGCAGTAGTACATCTGTCAGTCAGACTGCAAGCCAGACAACACTTCAGACATTCTTGCAGGCGTTGATTCAAAATCTGCCTAATCAGCAGCAAGGCACGGATGAGCTTGGAAATCTTGTCAATACCCTGGTATAGGGCGAAGACAACAAGGGGATGCAAACGCGAGAGATTGAAGTTAAAAACGAACGCATCCTAAGCATAATGAGTTGCCTGTCGCCGTTTCTGCATGGCAAAGAGACGGCAATTAAGTTATCGCTTATCGCGTTTTTTTCCCGCGGCCATCTGTTGATTGAAGACATGCCCGGCCTTGGCAAGACTACGCTTGCCATTGGCATTGCCAGGGCGCTTGGCCTGGACTTCGGGCGAATCCAATGCACGAGCGACCTCCTTCCATCTGACATCACCGGCCTTTCGATTTATAACAAAAACAAGGGGGAGTTTGAGTTTCACAAGGGACCGATATTCAGCAATATCGTCCTCGTTGATGAGATAAACAGGGCGACCCCAAAGACACAGAGCGCGCTTCTTGAGGCTATGGGTGAAAAGCAGGTGACAATAGAGGAGCAGACATACAAGCTGGTAAAACCATTTTTTGTCCTTGCCACGCAAAATCCCGTCGAACAGTACGGCACATTCCCGCTCCCTGAATCGCAGCTTGACAGGTTCATGCTGAAAATCGGACTTGGCTACCCGCCCAAAGAGGCCGAGATGCAAATCCTCAGAGGGGGCAGCAGACGCGAGGAACTCTACTCTATCACGCCTGTTATGGATAAGTCCGAGGCAGTCGAGATACAAAACCACATCAAAGATAAGATATATGTATCAGAAAAAATCCTCGGCTACACAATGAGTATCGTAGAGCAAACGAGGACACATAAATACCTGTACGCGGGGCTTTCAACGAGGGGGGCGCTTGCTGTTACCAATACCGCCAAGACACACGCCTATCTCTGTGGCCGGGATTTCGTCATTCCCGAAGACATTAAGGCCCTCGCCCCATATACCATCTCCCATCGTGTATTGTTTAAAGAAGACATTGATTCAAACACAAAGAAGGAGATTGTAAAATCCATAATCGAAGACCTTCCCACCCCGGCGTAATCAGGATAAACAGGGCCGGTTGGATTTACATAGCGCTGTCCATATTTCTGGGTGTCTCGGCGGCAAACACCGGCAATAATCTCATCTATCTGATAACGGCGGCGATGCTGGGGTTTATGGGGGTATCGGGGATATTCGGCAAACGCAACCTGAGCAACATTGACATCTCTATTGAATCCCCCACTGAGGTCTTTGCAGGCGTGGAATTCCCGATGAAGATTACGCTGACCAACAATCGCGGCTTCTTGCCGGGCTTCCTGCTTAATGTGACGGCAGATGGCGCCGGTGTGCTGTTTCCTTTTGTTGATGCAAAGACGGCGCAGTATAAGCATATTCCATTTCAGTTTAAAGCGCGCGGGGCGCAGACCATCACTGATATTCATGTCTGTTCGGTATTTCCATTTAATTTTTTCATGCGATGCACACCTGTAAGCCGCTCCCGTGAGTTCATCGTCTTTCCCGCCCCGAAAAAATGCAGCTTACCGGGTACGTACGAAAGAAACATGCAATCAGGGGGCGAAAGGCCGTCAGATAAAGCAGGCTTCGACTCAGAGATAGTCTCTATAAGAAACTACATACAAGGCGACCCGTTAAAATACATCAGTTGGAAGGCAACGGCGCGCTCAGGCAAGCTGAAAACCAAAGAGCTGTCATCATTATCTTTTGACCCCGTGCTGATAGACTTCGACAAGACCGGCATAGCGGACAAAGAAGAGAGAATCTCCTGCATAACATACACAGTTCTGACCATGATAAAAAGAAATGTCCCTGTGGGGCTTAAGATAAACGATACGCTCTTACCGCCCGGCACCTCACACGCCGCAAGGACTGCCCTGTTAAAGGCGCTGGCGTTGCTGCCGACAGATAATTAGGGTTTGTCTAATTTACCTCAGCACAAAATCCCTGCTGGTATGGTACAATAGCGTGATTGATTAATACCGTCATTACAGACGGTTCAGGGCATAGAGATTCGCAGTATCTTAGATGTGAGTGGGTGTTGGAACAGCGAAAGCGGTTAAAGCATGGCGGGTACTAAGCGATGAGGGATTAGTAGAGGGAAAACAATGTTAAAAATGACTCTAATTTAATGATTATACAACAACCGTATTATGAAAAAACCGGGTTTAAATTATACCATGCTGATTGTCTGGAAATTTTGACTTCCATGCCTGAAAATTCGGTGGATATGATTTTTGCAGATCCGCCTTATTTTTTATCCAGCGGGACTTTTACCTGTCAAAACGGGAAAATGGTAAGCGTTAAAAAGGGAGACTGGGATTTATCAAACGGGGCAAGGGATAATTTTGAATTTCATCTTCAGTGGATAAAAGCATGTAGACGAGTATTAAAACAAAACGGGTCAATCTGGATCAGCGGGACTTATCACTCAATCTATCAATGTGGGTTTGCTCTGGAAATAAACAATTTTCATTTTTTGAATGATATTGCATGGTTCAAACCAAACGCTTCCCCAAATTTAAGCTGCCGTTTTTTTACCGCCAGCCATGAAACTCTGCTTTGGGCAAGAAAGGATAAAAAAGGAAAGCATACTTTCAATTATGAATTGATGAAAAATGGAAACTGGCCGGAAGATCAGTTAAAAAAAGCCGGATTGCAGATGAGAACTGTTTGGTCAATCAACACGCCAAAGCCTACGGAGAAGACATTTGGAAAACACCCAACACAAAAACCATTTGATTTGCTTAAAAGAATTGTTTTAGCAAGCACAAACAAAGGCGATTTAATTGTAGATCCATTCACTGGAAGTTCGACGACAGGAATTGCCGCATATCTCTACGGCAGAAATTTTATCGGCATTGACACTGAAAAACAATATTTAGATTTATCTATAAAGCGATTTGAAGAATTTGAAGATATGGATAATCTAAAATTAATAAATAAATGCTAAAATAGCTATGAAATACTTATCTTTTTATAACGACGTCCTGAGATGCAAAAACAACGAGGATGTTTATGATTTTCTCATTGCAAATCTAAAGCCCAGCAATATGCTTTGGTCTTATTTTGTAAATTGGGACAAAGTATTACGGAATACTAAACGAATTGAACTGGCTCTAAATAACCTTAACTACCTCATAGGTAAAGATGATTTTGATAAAGAGTTAAGGTTTTTACTTAAAGAAAACCCAAAGCTTGTAAAAGCTCTCCCTGCTTTAGTAGTTAGAGATGGATCTAACAACAAGAAATTTAAAATTTTGGTTGACTATCAAAACAAGAAACTCGTTTATGAGGATTATGATTTTGCGAAGGATAGAGTAACAGATGGAGACATTGAAAAATACTTAACTTTCGTAAAAGAAACTGGCTTAAAAAATTTGATCGTCAATAAAAAAATAAAAAATCTGGTTGATTATATGATAGGTGTAGAAGCTGGATTAGATAGCAACGGTAGAAAAAATAGAGGTGGTCATGCTATGGAGGATATCGTTGAGGCATTCATTGCAGATTTGTGTGACAAGAAGAATTTCAGATACCTGAAAGAATCAAATGCAGCAAAGATTAAACAAGAATTTGGCTATGATGTGCCGGTAGATAAATCTTCACGAAGATACGATTATGTTATAGATGATGGTAAAGAACTATTTATAGTTGAAACAAACTTTTACGGTGGCGGCGGTTCAAAACTAAAGTCTACGGCTGGTGAATACAGGAATTTATTTGATGTTTTAGAGGGTAAATGCAAATTTATATGGATTACTGATGGATTGGGGTGGAGAAATACTACAAGACCTCTCCGTGAGACTTTTGATTACAATGACTATCTTTTTAATTTAACGATGCTTGAAAATGGTATTTTAGAATATGTATTTAAATAGACCGTGATGATTGTCTTTAAATATCAATGGAACAGAAGTATATGTTAGTGATTCTTTTATCCAAAACAGGACAAAAGAATCCTTGTTGTCTGATTCACCCTATAACCGACATAGAGAAGCGAAAAGAGTTAAAAGCCCCCGTGCTT